>CAJOLG010000062.1 GCA_905235315.1 uncultured Solobacterium sp.
AGTCAGGAAAGCATCGGCCGGACTCAGGGACATCCTTACGGCTGCGATCCTCCTGAAAGCACTGAAAAAGTATTCGGATAAAGAGGAACTCAATTCAGTCAAACGTGTCGGAAAAGCGGCATCTGCGCTCATGAAAGACACCCGCGACAGTATGAAGATTCTCAATGCAGTACGGAGAAAAAAATAGACCGCAGAATGCGGTTTTTCGTTTCTGCCGGTGTAAAAAAGCTTCACGGAATGCGAAGCTTTTTATTCTGTCTCTGCGGCGGAAGCAGTCTCCGTGCTCTGTATGATCTGCGCTTTATAGCGGGCAAAGGTCAGGCCGCTGTCATGGATCGTTTTGGCAAGATCGATTCCGACAAAACGATAATGCCAGGGCTCGCTTCGGTGCAGGGTAATTGACTCATCCCCTTCGTTCCAGGTCTGGATAAATCCAAAACGCCATGCATTTTCGGAAAGCCAGGCTGACTGAACCGTCTTTTCAAACGCTTCATCCGGCAGTCCTTCAACGGTAAAATCCACCGCAAGGCCGAGCTGATGTTCATCATGCCCTGCCGGAAAGACTTCCGGGTCGTCTCCTGCGTTTTCGGTTTCCGCTTTGAAATACCTGTCCTGATCACTGTAGGATACATATCCGCCGGAAACCTGCAGTCCGGCGCATGCGTGCGGGGAGGCAAGCGAAGTCTGGATATTGCTGCAAAGCGCAAGCAGCGACTGCTGAACCTCTTCGTGCACTTCAATGCGGGCATTGTCCTTTACCGGGATTTCCTCCGCAAGCGGCTGTACTGCCGGTGCCCGTGAACTGACCGAATGCGCCGCATCCAGATACGCATCAAGGTTCATGGCATACGGAATCAGGATGATGCCGCTGCCGCTTTCGTTGCGGATCCAGCGGGAAACATCTTCATACCGGTAGTTGTTTTCCTGCAGGAAGCTTTCCAGTTCTTCCACACTCATGATCGTCCTGGTTTCTTCCACCATATTGACGATATCCTTCGGACTCTTGTCCCACTGGCTTTCAGAGAGTTTTTTGTATTCTGCCGCATGGTAAATGGAAAACCCATCTTCCTGAATATAGGCAATGAACATATTCGGAGGAATACTGTATTCAATGATATATTCGATTTCTTCTTCCGTAAGATACTTCCGGATCAGATCCCGGCTTGTCTTATCTTTATACGGATAGCGGGCAAGCGTATCGGAATGGATATAAAAAAACGTAAGACAGCAGACAGAAAAAACAACGATTGCGGAAACAAATACCGCAGTCCACTTCTTCTTTTGTTCTCCTTCCAAAGTTACAGCTTCGCTCATCGCTGAAATTATATCATTCTTCATGAAGTGCCTCATACACTTTCCTGGCAGCGGCTTCCGGTACTGCTTCACTCAGTTCTTCCACGGTTGCGCTGCGCATAGCCGTAATACTCCCGAATCTGCGGCGAAGCGCCGTCTTTCGCTTCGGTCCGATGCCTTCAATATCATCCAGTACGGAATGGGTCTGTGATTTGGAACGCAGCTTTCTGTGAAACGACACTGCACAGCGGTGAACTTCATCCTGCATCCGGGTCAGAAGGAAAAACAGCGAACTGTCTTTCGCAACATCAAGAATCTCCCCGTCCGTATCCATCAGCGCATTGGTATTATGCCGGTCATCTTTAACGAGACCCATGATTTTGATGCGGTCGGAAAGACCGAGCCCTCCGATGATCTCATTTGCGGCTTCGATCTGCGTCCATCCGCCGTCCACAAGAATCCCGTCCGGCATCCGGCCATCTTCTTTAAGAAGCCGGAAGTATCTGCGGTAAAGCACTTCTTTCATCGAGTCCACATCACTGTTGGCGGTATGAAGTTTATACACCCGGTAATCCTTTCTGGAAGGAAGGCCATCTTCATATACCACCAGAGCCGCAACGGTGTTCGTTCCGGAAATATGGCTGTTATCAAACAGTTCCACCCGCCGCATTTCTTTTCCTGCTAACCGGTTCAGCTGCTCCACCGCCTCATTTGTGGCGCTCTCCTGCCGCTCCACCACATTGAATTTCAGATCGAGCTGCTTTTTCGCATTGTCCGTACTCATCTCGATCAGCCGGCGCTTGTATCCCCGCATCGGCTGGGTCACACTGACCGCAAGAACCTCCGAAAGCTCCTGCACGGATTCTTCCGAAAGAAATGCCGGAACATACAGCCGGGAAGACGGATGATCACTGTAATACTGAACCAGGAATGAGACAAATTCCTCCTCCGCATCCCCATAGAGCGGTGAAAGCCGGAATTCCTTGTTCAGCACTACCCCGCGGCGTACAAGCAGTCCGGTCACCGCAAGATATCCCCTGTCACTGTAAAAACTGAACACATCAAAACTGCCCATGGAATCTTTCTCAATATTCTGGGTTTCGGCCGTAATACTGTTGATACTGTCAAGCAGATTCCGATATTCCGCAGCTTTCTCAAATTCGAGATTCATTGACGCTTCCTGCATCCTGGCGGTCAGTTCTTCCCGGATCTCCGCCGTATCTCCGTTGAGAAACGACGTCACACTGTCTGTCATCTCGGTATAAACCGAAGGATCCACCGCATACTCACACGGGCCAAGGCATTGGCCCAGGTGATAGTACAGGCAGACCTTGTCCGGAAGATGGGCGCAGCGGCGGAACGGATACAGAGACTGAAGCAGCTTCTGCGTATTCCGGGCGGCGGACACATCCGGAAACGGGCCGAAATACTTGGCCTTCCGGTCTTTTTTCATATCTCTTGCGATCATCAGCCGGGGATACTGTTCGGCAGTCAGTTTTATGTACGGATACGTGCTGTCATCCATAAACTGGATATTGTATTTCGGGCGATATTTTTTGATCAGGTTGATTTCAAGTACGAGTGCTTCCGTCTCCGAAGCGGTCACAATGAAATCAAAGTCCTCAATTTCCGCAACAAGTCTGGTTGTTTTGAAATCATGAGCACCTGTGAAATACTGATTGACCCGGTTATGCAGATTCTTGGCTTTCCCCACATAGATGATCTCGCCGTGTTTGTCCTTCATCTGATAACTTCCGGGTGAATTCGGCAGATTTGCCAGTTTTGCCCTGATATATTCCTTATCCATCGTTTCAGTCTTTCAATGTTACTACGGTTGCGCCGGTTCCGCCTTCGTTCGGCATGCCGTACCGGAAGGAGTCAATCGAGCGGTCCTTCGCAAGAACCTCCTGCACCATTTTCCGAAGCACTCCGGTTCCTTCCCCGTGAATGACACGGAATGTCTTGAGTCGGCACAGTTTTGCGGAATCCAGATAATCCAGCAGTTCTTCCCGTGCTTCATCCGAGCGCATACCGATCAGATTGCATTCCGGTGCGATACTCTCAGGAACCTCGATTGAACTGACCGGAATCGTAACCGGCGCCGTTTTCGGCATCTTCTTCGCGGAATGACGGATCTTGTCTGCCTTCACGCGGATCTCTCTTCCGTTCATCAGTATCGTGATATCTTTCTTCCGGATATCAACGATTTTTGCGACTGCACCGCTGCTGCGGAGTTCCACCGTATCGCCGACGTTAAACGGCCGCTCCTCTTCCCGAAGCGTTTCCGGAACCTCTTCTGCGATCTCATCAATCCGGTGTTTCTGTTCCAGCAGTTCATGGTACTTGAGACGGCCGGCGCTGTTTCGAAGCTCACGGATAATTTTGTCTGCTTCTTCGGATGCGCTGTCACGAATCTGTGCCGCATCTGCCCTTGCCTCTTCCAGCAAAGCTTCTCGCCGCACGGATATCCGGTTTGTTTCGTCTTCCAGCGTTTTCTGATATTCCCTGATCTTCGCAAGACGGTCATCCAGTTCCCTGGTTTTCTGTTCCGCTTCCATCAATTGCTTTTCAAGCCGTGCAGCCATGCCTTCTTCTTCGCTGGTAGCCTGCTGCTTGAGAAATTTTGCATAGTTCACAACGGAAGACGGCAGCCCGCACCGTTCCGCCACAAGGAGTGCATTGCTTTCGCCGGTGATTCCTTCCAGGTAACGGTACGTAGGCCGAAGCGTCTCCCCGTCAAACTCAACCGTGGCGACCAGAATATCATCATGCCGGCGGCCGTATGCCTTCAGCCGGCTGTAGTGCGTTGTGGCAATGATCGTAACATGACGGCGCCGGAGTTCATTCAAAACCGCGATAGCAAGGCTTTCGCCTTCCCGCGGGTCCGTTCCGCTGCCGATCTCATCCAGCAGCACAAAGGAATCTTCCGTCGCTTTCTCCAGCATTTCCGCCTGCTTCTCCACGTGAGCAGAAAACGAACTGAGCGAACTCGCAACCGACTGATCATCTCCGATATCTGCGAAAACACGGTCAAAAAACGGAACTTCCGCTTCTTCGGCAGTCACCGGCATCCCGCTGTAGGTCATCAGCGTAAACAGTCCGAAGATCTTCATGGATACGGTTTTCCCGCCGGTATTCGGCCCGGTGATCAGCAGTGTCCGGTATGGATCACTGAGCCGGTAATCGTTTTTTACAGCCGTTTCTTCCGGAATCAGCGGATGGCGTGCCTGTTTGAAATAAAAGGTTTTATCCTCATTCAGTTTTGCGGCACATGCATTATTTTTCACGCCCCACGATGCCCTGGCAAAGATACTGTCAAGAAGCGCAATCGTTTCAAGATCTGCGGAAAGATAATCTGCGGCTTCGCCGATCCGGCGCGAGATTTCATTCAGGATCCGGCTGATCTCCTCTTCCTCTTCGGTCTCAAGCTCCTGAAGCCGGTTGTTTGCGTGCATCAGAACAGACGGTTCGATATAGCTGGTCTGCCCGCTCTGGGAATCCCCGTAAACAATGCCGTTAAAGCGGTTTTTTTCACTTGCGTGCACAAGGATTACCGTCCGGTTATTCCGGGTAGCCACGATCGAATCAACCATGGTATCCGGATGGCTGGAGCGGAACTGTTCCACCGCTTCTTCAATCTGTTTCTGCGCTCTGCGGAGCGAGCGGCGGATATCGGAAAGTGCAGGACTTGCGCTGTCCCGGATCTCCCCGTATTCGTTGATAATCGATGACACCCGGTCCGCAAGACGGTCCTGCGGGGTCAGGGTCACAAACAGATCATGAAGGGATTCATGCGGGACCTCACGGATGGATTCCTCATAGGTAAGTACGGTGCGGATCGACCGCATGAGATTCAGTACATCAAGAAGTTCATGGGCCGTCAGCGTGCGTCCTTTTTTTGCATGGGAAAGCAGGCTGCGGATGTCACGGAATCCGTCAAGCGGAATACTTCCGAAACGCACACAGGCTTCCATCGCTTCATAAAGACGTTCCCGATCCCGGCGGATCACAATCTTTTCATACACAGGAACAAGGCCGGAGACGATGTCCCGGCCGGGTTCGCTGACACAAAGATCTGCCATCTGTGAGCGGATTCGCTCAAACTCAAAACTCGACAGCAAACTCATTCTTCTGCTCCGCTTTCTCCTTCCGCCGGTTCTTCCGGTTCATCGGAAGGTTCTTCTTCTCCCGCTTCTTCCGGTACCGGTTCCGCCGATTCCTCCGCTGCCGGAGCGTCTTCCGTGATTTCTTCCGGAACGTCCGGGTTATTCGGATTGATGCCATGCTCACTGAGCCATTCGCTGATCATTTCCTTATCCTGATCACCGAACTCACTGAATTCCTGATACAGGCTGCCGATGGCTTCCGATGCGTCCACCGGTCCGGCAAACTGCGTAAGCGTACCGGACACGGTATCGCTGATCTGCCCGATCAGGGAGTCTTCCGTGATCTTCCTGCCGTTTTTGAAAAACGGCATATTCAGCACGACACAGAGAATCATGATCCACACTGTGGCACTGACCAGCCCAAGGATACCTCCGAACAGACCGCTGACTTCTTTAATCACCGGCAGGCCGGAAAGACCGGACAGGAGTTTCTCAATAATCAGAAACAGCAGCCGCAGAATCACAAACAGCAGAATAAACCATATCAGTTCATTCAGGTGTGCATACGCTGCAGCCGCAATTTCAGGAATATCATTCATCGGAACGAGATCCTTCGGCCAGAGATCGTAATACCCGGAAGCGAATCCGCAGTACCGCCACGCCGCAAGAAATGAAACCACGGTTCCCAGAGAAGAAAGGATCTGCACGAGCACCCCTTTTCTTGCGCCGAGAATCATAAATATCACATATAGTGCGATAACCCCGATATTGATATACGGGATCCATTCTGTATTAATCGTTATCATGACTACTATCTTACTCTAAACTCCCCGGTTTTCAAAAACGGCCATAAAAACCCCGGTTCCTGCGGAGCCGGGGCAGATTCCCGATTGCCGGGTATCGATTACTTCTCGTTAAACTCAAACAGCGCGCAGCCGTATGCAGGAAGCGGATAGGAAATGTGATAACTCTTCCCGTCACATTCTCCCTTGACTGCCTTATAGGATATGTTCTTCTCGCTGTCCGCAGCGATGGCGCCGTTTTCATCCAGCAGAAGCTTATAGGTGCCCTTTGTGGGAACGCCGACGACATAGTCATCCCGTTCCATCGGGGTCATGTTTACGACAAAGAGAAGATTCTTCTTGCCGGATTTTCCGCGTCTTACAAAGGAGAAGATACTCCGGTCGCGGTCATCCGCATTGATCCATTCAAATCCTTCCCACGAATCATCCTGCTCATACATTGAAGGATGGGAACGGTAAATGTGGAGAAGATCCCGCACGAACAGCAGAACACTGCGGTTCAGCGGTTCATCACACAGCCACCAGTCAAGTTCGACATTTTCATCCCACTCATGGTACTGCGCAAAATCCTGGCCCATGAAGAGCAGTTTCTTTCCGGCATGGCCGAACATGAAGA
Source organism: uncultured Solobacterium sp. (assembly GCA_905235315.1). Lineage (GTDB taxonomy): Bacteria > Bacillota_I > Bacilli_A > Erysipelotrichales > Erysipelotrichaceae > Bulleidia. The sequence goes on from CAJOLG010000062.1 coordinate 6,819, forward strand.
AGTAGCCGCATTTCAGGTTGGCAAACTTATCCACTTCATACCCCGGCATCTTGTTGATCATGGAACACTTCAGGTGAACCACTTCATCGTGGGAAAGGACAAGGATGAACTTTTCGCTTGTCGCATAGCTCATTCCGAAGGTCATCTTGTTGTGGTTGTCCTTGCGGAAATACGGGTCAAGCTTCATGTAATCAAGGAAGTCATGCATCCAGCCCATGTTCCACTTATAGGTAAACCCAAGGCCGTCATCTTCCGGTCTTGTCGTGATCTTCGGCCAGGCGGTGGATTCTTCCGCAATGATGATCGTGCCATCTTTACGGCCGCGGATTACAGAGTTCAGATGCTTGAAGAACTCGATTGCGTCCAGATTGCCGTTTCCGCCGTATTTGTTCGGTACCCATTCGCCGTCTTTCCGGCCGTAATCAAGATACAGCATGGATGCGACCGCATCGACGCGAAGACCGTCAATGTGGTAATCATCGAACCAGTAAAGGGCGTTTCCGATCATGAAGTTCCGAACTTCATTACGGGAATAGTCAAAGCACTTTGTGCCCCAGTCAGGGTGTTCTCCCATTCTCGGATCCGCATATTCATAGGTCGGCTGACCGTCAAAATCCGCCAGTCCATGCGCATCTTTCGGGAAATGTGCCGGAACCCAGTCAAGAATGACTCCGATGTTGTGGACATGGAGATAATCAACCATATACATGAATTCTTTCGGGGTGCCGTATCTTGAGGTCGGGGCATAATACCCGGTAACCTGATAGCCCCAGGAGCCGTCAAACGGATACTCGGAAATACCCATCAGTTCAACATGGGTATATCCCATCCATTCGCAGTACTCCGCAAGCTCATGCGCCAGCTCGGTATAGGAAAGGAAGCTGTCCTTGTCATCCCGGTTCTTTTTCTTCCAGGATCCAAGATGAACTTCATAGATTGCCATCGGCTGTTCAAATGTGTTCTGAGCAGCACGGCGTTTCATCCACTCCCCGTCATCCCAGGTATAGCCGTCGATCACTGCCGTGCGGCTCGCATTGGCAGGACGCAGTTCGGCATGGAAGGCATACGGATCCGCTTTGTAAAGAACGTCGCCCTTCTCCGTGGTGATCGCATACTTGTATGCTTCCCCTTCCTGCATATCCGCAATAAAACCTTCATAGATTCCGCTCTTTTCCAGCGGAATCATATAATTTGCGGCAGGATCCCATGCATTCCGGTCACAGACAATGGATACCGCCTTGGCATGCGGTGCCCATACCGCAAAATGCCAGCCCTGCTTTCCTTCATGCACTGCAGGATGCGCACCCATTTTCTGATAGATCTTATAGTCTCTGCCCTTGCCGAACAGATAGCGGTCATATTCCGTCAGGAACACCGGGTCGAGAGAAGGATTTTCCTTCTTTTCCGAGGCCTTCTTTTTCGCCGAAGCTGTTTTCGGCTTCGCCGCCTTTTTCTCCGCTGCAGCGGTCTTTTTCGGCGTTTCTTTTCCGGCTGCCTTCGCAGCTTTTGTTTTCTTTTCGGTCTTCACTGTTTTCTTCTCCGCAGCAGGTTCCGCTTCCGCAGCGGATTTCTTTGTCCGTTTTGCCTCCGGCGCGGGTGTTTCAGCCGGCTCTGGCTGCTTTGCGGCAGCGTTGATTGCACGTTTAACGGCAGGCTTTACGGTTCCCGTATTTCGTTTTGCTTTTACAGCCATATACGAATCTCTCCTTAATAATTGTTGTGATGTAAAAACTTTACTTCTGAGATTATTATAACCTTTTTTCAACATTCTACAGGCAGAATATACGACAGATTCAAATCCGAAAATTCCGGACTGTCCGGATCAGCGAACGATCTCGTAGGCGATGCGTTCTTCTCCGTTTTCCAGCAGGATCACACCACGCTCGGAAAAGCCCAGTTTTTCAAGCACATGGCGCATCGCTGCGTTATCCCTGTGGGTATCAATCCGCAGATGTCCGTTCGACTGCCCAACGGCCCAAAGAAGCGCTGCCTGCCCTGCACCGCTTCCCTCTTTTGCGGCAATGCGGTGCACAACGCCGTACGGTGTTTCCGACATCCAATGACCGCCGTAAAC
>CAJOLG010000063.1 GCA_905235315.1 uncultured Solobacterium sp.
TTGATAAGCTTTGGATTGCCAAAAGTGAGTACTATGCCCGCGAAACAATGAATTACAGAATGGGTGTATCAATTATTGTGCCCTTGATTCTGGTGGTACTGTATGTATTACACTATTTGCATTTGATATGAAGGACAACGGAAAAACAAACACCCACTGAAAATGACCTCCATCGTAATAAAGAGGTCGTTTTTCATTCAAACTGAGTCACCCATTTTTCCGGATGTAAAAAGACAGCCCATGGGCTGTCAGCTTACAGAACGGTTTCTCCGAAGGGAACCCCGTCGAAATTTGTTTTGATGCGCTGCGGATCCGTATCGCTGATCAGCTCCAGCGCATAGTCTTTTGCCTTCTCCATCAGCTCCGGAAAGGTCTTGCGGCTTTCCCCGTACCAGTTCCAGGAATCGTGGTCCGGATTGAGTACGGAGGGCTGTGCGTTTTCCTTATCCGTTAACATCATCCCCGTAATGAGGTGAGGCATGCGGGCAATGGATTCGACGGTCCGTACGGCCCTGTGCTTCCGTTTTCCGGGGCGCAGCTGACGGGTGATCCGCATACAGTCATAACATGCCTCCTCGATGTTCTTTTTCGGGATGTTTAACGCAAATACGGAAAGAAACAGTCCGTGGTACATGCGTCCGAGTTCCTTTACATCGGAATCAGTGACCTTAAGCATGTTATATACGTTGTAATCCTTGACGGAACGCCCGAGTTTGTTGAGAAGCCAGCCGTCAATCTCTCCCTCAATCCGGAAGTGTGCTTCACTGACATGGGTGCCCTCAAGTTCGTTTTCCTTCCTGGAGAATGCATTGATGATGGGATGGCAGGAGCTGTCAAGGGCATAATGGGTGAGGAAGCCGGCAAAGTAGCTGTGAAGGGCAGGCGTATGCGTATGGTCTTTCATATACGCAATGGTCTCCTTTACGTTTTCGGCATGCATCATACTGCCGTATTGATTCAGGGAGTTGGGCAGAAACATGTAACGGTGAAAGAAAAACAGATCCGGGCCCTGAGAGCCGAGATAATACATCGGAAGATTGGCAATCTCCTGTTTCTGCTCTTCCGGCATTGCTTCATAAACGATTCTGGCAAATTCAGCGTGGGTTGTGGCTGCAGGCATAATGGCTCTCGCTTTCTAATCGAAATGATCTCACGGATTCTCCCCGCAAGACCGCGGGTTTTGCGGATCGGCAGGGAACAGACGGCAACACGGATGCCGCCGGGCATCGTGACGGTATAGATATGTTCCTTCATCAGCGCTTCGTGAATCGCCTCCGTCTTTGCAGGATCGACCTTCACCGTGATGAAGAATCCTTCCCGGTACGGATAAACCGGCAGACCGCATTCCTCGGCTTCCCGCATGAAGATACTGCTGCGCTGTTTCAGAAGATCGATATACTTCTGTTTTTCCGCAAGATAGGCCTCCCGGTTTTCGGTTACGACCCAGCTGAAGTTGGCCATGGCCGCATTGGGAATGTTGGACCAGATTGCCCGTGCCGTCTTTTCAAATACGATTTCCGCTTCCCGCACGGCATTCTGATCCTGAGCCAGGATTACCGCCGCGCCGCAGCGCAGACCATAGGAGGTAAGCGCCTTGGAACAGGAAAAGGCAACGACTGCCATGACATTGTCCGAGAACCGGTTGAATGTATTCATATATTCCCGGCTGCTGGAAGGATCATAGGAATAATCAATATAGGCGATATCATCGATGAGAATGACCGGACCTTTTTTCGATGCTTCATTCAGGATATCGACAAGCGCTTCCCATTCCGCAGGGGTAAGGGAGTAGCCGGTCGGGTTGTGGCAGGGGTCGTTGATGACAAGAACCGCCCGTCCCTGAAGATCCATGCATGTTTCGACCGCATCTTTGACGGAGTTCAGATTGAAGTGATCGTCTTCAAACATCGCATAGTGCGTGGCACGGATATTGTTCTGGGAAGCCATGAGTTCATAGGAACTCCATGCGATATCCGGCAGGATGATGGTCTCACCCTTATCAAGGAACGCGGTAAATGCCATGGAGATCGCCCCGCTTCCGCCGGGGGAGGCAATGACCGAGTGCGCAAGAGAAAGACTGCTTCCCTGGGTTACCCACTGATAAACATCCCGGCAGTAATCCGGATTGCCGAGGAAGCTCGCCGCATACGCGCCTTTCGTACGGTGATCGATCGCATCATAATGATCAAATACGCTGTCAAACGCCACAAAGCGGCCTTCTTCGTCAAACAGGGAGCCGATTGTGGCATCCACGACAAGATCTCCGTTCTGCTGTTTATCCTGCTGAGCCCGCACCGCAACGGCGAATACCGTGTCTACGATCGGGACAGAATTTGCGTCTTTTCTGATAAATGCCATACCGTTACTCCTCCTGAAACAGTTTTGATCCGATCCGGACCATATTGGCACCGGCTTCCAGCGCCAGCGGATAATCATCGCTCATGCCCATGGAAAGGATGTGCACGGACGGATATTGCGCCTGCAGGGCTTCAAACAGTCTGCGTCCTTCCGCAAAGACTTCCCGGATCCTGGTTTCATCCTCCGTATTGGGGCCCATTGCCATGATTCCGTCGATCCGGATATTGGCAAGCGGCGTGCATGCCTCCATCATCGCAAAGGCCTCCGAAGAAGGAAGCCCGGTTTTTTCGGTGTCATCCTGCGCAAGGTGAAACTCCAGAAGACAGGACAGAACCCGGTTCTGCCGTTCTGCTTCCCGGTTGATGGTTTCCGCAAGCCGCAGGGAATCCAGGGACTGAATGCAGGACACATACGGCAGGATCTGCTTTACCTTGTTGCGCTGCAGATGGCCGATAAAGTGCCATTCAATATCCTCCGGCAGCTCCGGTGCCTTGCGGCAGAGTTCCTGCGCCTTGTTTTCGCCGAAGATGCGCTGGCCAAGATCATATGCCTGCCGGATCTCCGTTACGCTGTGCTTTTTTGAAACGGTGCAGAGAACTGCGCGTCCTTCTGTTTCCCGGCGGACCGCCGCGTATTCTTTTTCCGCAAACATGTAAACATTATAGTACATGGTATAATGTTGTCATGGAGAATCGCTCAAAATTCTGGGATACTTACGGCAGGTTTTTTATTGCGCTTGCTGTTCTGTTAAGTATTACCAGCCTGATCATGAATCTGCTCTCCCGCCGTCTTGAAACCGAAACGGAACCGGAACCGACACAGAGCAGTGAATTCTGGCTTGATGAGGAACAGACCAATGTGATCAACATTCTTGCGGCCGGTGCTGTACTGCCCTCCAATGATATTCAGCCGGGGCATATTTTTTCCGGCCTTCGCAGTCTGGTGAAAAACTATGATGTCGCATCGGTTTCCATGCATGCCCTGGTCGGTTCGAATATCACCCGGACGTTCGGTGAGGAACTGATTGCGCAGGGGTTCGGATTCTACGGCCTTGCATATCCCGGTGCACTTTCGCACGGCAAGCAGGGGATCGACAAATCCATGGAGTTCTGGAACAGCCAGCGGGTGCGGACCAGCGGAACGCATATCTCTACCGATACCAGTAATATGATCCGTATGTCGGAATACAACGGGGTTTCCGTGATCTATCTTTCCTATACCGATCTGCTTGACGGGGACCTGCCGGAAAACGAGAACTACCTCGTGAATGTGTACAATGATGAAAAAACGCCGCTGTTTGTGAACGAAGCGGCGAATATGGCAGATGTTGTGATCGTATCGATCGCATGGCAGGGCGAACCGGGTGCGCTTCCGAATGAGCGGCAGCGCCGGATCGCAGAAGATCTGGCCGGGGCCGGCGCCTCGATCATTGTCGGATATTCCCAGCATGCGGTACAGCCGGTCTGCTGGATCGATGACACCCTCGTATTCTATTCCCTCGGTGATTTCTATTCCGAAGAAAATGATCCGACCGGCCGGATCGGTGCCCTTGGCGCAGTTACGGTGACAGAGACGATCTACGGTGACAGGAGCAGGGTGGAACTGACCAATCCGAAAGTGGATCTGATATATTCAACCGATGACGAAAACGGGCACAGCGAAGTGATCATGCTGAAGGATGCGGACACGGAGAGTCTGCCGGCGAGAGATGAACTGTACGACGGCTACTCCCAGACGATCCAGCGCATGGATGACAGTATCCGGATCGGCGGTCTGAACTGAGGTTCAGGCCGTTTTTATAATGCCGCGCCGCTCAAGAACCGGCAGAAGCGAGCGCAGGAGGGCATACAGCAGGATTGCCTCAAACGGTAATAAAATCGTGTTTTTGACAAGGGAAGTGGAGGCATATACCACGAATGCCTTTCCGTAAAGAATGGAGTTCCACAGGGAGCCCATTCCGACATTTACGATGTAGTTGACCAGCGCTTTGGCAATCAGCACATCGATGAACCTGACTTTTCTGCGATAGAAAAACAGACCGAAAATGACACCGCCGGCAGCTTTGGAGAGCATATATCCCGGGAAGAACGGCCCGTACGGGGTGAGAAACCCGGTCAGAAGATCGGTAATGACGGCGGACACGATTGCGGCGCCGGGGCCGATCACGGCAGCTTCCACTGCGGTCGGAATGAATGTAATCATGATATTGAGGTTTTCCGCTACCGGGATACGGAAGTTGTTGAGCAGAAACTTCAGTGCGATCATCAGTCCCATGATCGCAAGATAACGGGTGTCTTTCAGTTTCGCAAATGAGGATGCCCAGTATTCTTTTGTAAAAACAGCAGAGAACATAATATAAAAATCTCCTTTCTTCTTTTCACCCTTCGGTGAGAAAGAGAAACGAGATCTTTCTCAGTTTCAGGGGAACGAACAGCCATCGCAAGCAAAGGTGTGCTTTTCGTCCGGAGTTTTCCCGTTTCTCCGGCACTTAACGCGACTGTCAGATGTATGCAACATAGACAGACTAACAGGCTCATTCCATACCGTCAAGTGTCTTTCCCTGTCTGACCGGATACGGTACAATTCCATCATGGAACAGTTTTATGCAGGAGTGTCTTCTTTCCAAGCGGCGAACATCGTGTACGCAGCCGGTGCACTTCCGGTTTTTGCTGTGGAAAACTGCGCTTACAGCGGCCTCAATGAGATCGCTGTCCAGGATATCGATCCTTCGCTGCCGCATGGGGTTTTGATGAACCGGATCTTCCGGGAAGGGGAGCTTCCCCGGATTTCGCAGACGCTGGAAGCGCTGCGCCGGCATCTTCCGGAACGCATTTATTTTGCGGATCCGGCCGTGTTTTCCCTGTGTGATGACACCCTGCGCAGCCGGCTTGTCTACCGGCCGGAAACCCTGATGACGAATCAGGAAGACATCCGGTTCTGGAAGAATACGGGAATTCAGGGAGTAACGGTATCGCCGCTGCTTACCGCTGAAGAACTGTATGCCGCGGCAGAAGCGGTACCGGGAACGGAATTTGTGATTCACGGGCACCTTCTGATGTCGGTATCCGCCCGGAAGCTGCTCACTTCCTGGGCTGCCCGGTATGACAAAGAACTGCCGGAAGGCAGACCGCTGTTTCTGCGGGAGGAGACAAGAAGCGACCGGTATCCGGTCAAAGAAACCGCAGCCGGCACAATGATCTTCACCGATTACGTCCTTGAAAGTTTTGATTATATCCGCAGTCTCGCTTCCCACGGGGCATCCGCGTTTTATCTGGACGGCTCCTTTCTGGATCTGCAGGATCTTACAGATGCGCTGTGCCTGTACCGGGCACTGCTGACGGGAAGCGGAACCGAAGAACAGATCAAAGCCTATCGTTCATCGCATCCGGAATGCAGGGAGGGGTATTATGGACAGGAAACGGTACGTTAAGCCCGAACTGCTTGCGCCTGCCGGAGACTTACTGCGTCTTAAGACAGCGGTTGACTACGGTGCGGATGCGGTGTACCTCGGGGGAAAACAGTACAGCCTGCGGAGCCGGGCGTCCAATTTCACCCGAGGGGATATCCGTGAGGCATGTGAATATGCCAACGCACGCGGCGCAAAGGTTCATGTGACCGTCAATGAGATTCCGCATGATAAGGATCTTGAAGGGGTAGCCGAGTATCTGCGCTTTCTGGAAGAAGCCGGCGTGACCGCGATTATCGCCGCAAGTCCGGCCATCATGAAATGCGCAAAGGAAACCGCACCGAAACTGGAAGTTCATGCGAGCACCCAGTGTTCTCTTATGAATTCGGAATCCGTCAATGCCCTTGCGGCTCTGACCGGCTGTGACCGGGCGGTTCTGGGACGGGAATGCACACTGGACGAGATCCGAGAGATCAACGCGCGCACTGATGTTGATATCGAAGTGTTTATTCACGGCGGGATGTGCGTGAATTACAGCGGACGCTGCACGCTTTCCAACCGGATGACGCTCCGGGACGCAAACCGCGGCGGATGTGCCCAGTCCTGCCGGTGGAACTATGAGGTGTATGCCGGAGAAGAACCGCTGAGCACAGCGCAGAGTTTCTTCACACTGGGTTCACGGGATCTCTGTGCGTCCGCCTTCCTTCCGGAACTGATGGAGATCGGAGTGCGTTCACTGAAGATCGAAGGCCGGATGAAGACAGAGTATTATGTTGCCTCGGTCGTCAGTGCGCTGCGCCATCTGATCGATGAACTGTACGAAGCGCAGGCACCGCTTGGGGAAGAACGCATGGCGTATCATCTGCGGGAAGTGCTTGCGGCGCAGAACCGGGAAGTATGGGACGGCTTTCTGAACAATCCGGAAGGAACGGATTCGATCATATATCATCCCAACAGCGATGCGGATGTCTCCCATGCATTTCTCGGCACCGCGGTATCCTGCAGGGAGGGAATTCTCGAAGTGGAAACGCGCAACCCGATCGATCCGGGGGACCGGATCGAAGTGCTCGAGCCGGGAAGCGCAAACCGGGTGTTTGAATGCATGTCGATGCGGGATGAAGCCGGAGAAGAACTCCGGATGAGCCGTATCCCGATGCGGCATATTTTCATGCCCGTACCGTTTGAGGTGAAACCGGGCGCCCTGCTCAGAAAGGCGGTTGTATGATTCTTGAAGGAAGTATTTCGGTAAAAGCTGCACTGGCCGGCGGAAGACGCCGGGTGTCGGAAATCTATCTTGATGAAACGCGTCATGACAAAGAAGCCCGCTATATCGTCGCTGCGGCGAAGGATGCGGGGATCCCGGTCATCCGGAAACCGCGCGAAGAGCTCGACTCTGCCGCTTCCGGCAGAACGCACGGCGGGGTGCTGTGTGAAGCAGGTGCACGGATCTATGATCCGGAGGAGTCACTGTTTCAGGCGGACTGCCCGTTTCTTGCGGTTCTTGAAGGGGCGGAGGATCCGTTTAATCTCGGATATGTCATCCGCGCCCTGTATTCCGGCGGGTGCACGGGCCTTATTCTGAAAAAACGCTCCTGGGAGAGTGCGGAGCCGACGATTCTGAAATCCAGTGCCGGGGCATTCGAGTATCTTCCGATCGTCATGAGTGAAGATCCTTCGATGGTGATTCATCATGCACGCCAGCGCGGCATTCGTGCTTACGCCGCGATGCGCCGGGACGCAAGACCCATCTATGAAGCAGACTTTACGGTGCCGCTTCTGATCGCAATCGGCGGTGAGATGCGGGGACTTTCTTCTTCGGTGCTGGAGGCATGTGAAACGAATATCTATATCCCGTATGCCAACGACTTCCGCAATGCGCTGAATGCGGCAGGCGCCGCTGCCGTGCTTGGATTTGAAGTGAACCGGCAGCGCAATTACGCGTCAAAGGCACCGGGGGACAGGGGAACAGACTGATATGGAACGAATTGAATCATCCGCAAATGCGCGGATCAAAGAATGGGCAAAGCTGCTGCAGAAAAAGGAACGGGACCGGACCGGCCGTTTTCTTGCGGAAGGCGACCATCTGATTCAGGAAGCGATGAAGGAAGGTCTCGTTGAGGTATTGATTTCCGATCATGCGGAAGATTATGAGTTTGAGCCGAAGATCCTGGTTCCGGAACATACCGTAAGAAAACTGAGTTCCAGCGTCTCCGGTGCGCATTCCGTTGCGGTATGCCGCCAGAAACAGTCCGTTCCGGAGAAGACGGACCGGATCCTGATTCTGGACGGAGTGCAGGATCCCGGAAATCTCGGGACACTGATCCGCACTGCGGTAAGCTTCCGCTATGACGCTGTCGTATGTTCGATGGAAACCGTCGATCTCTACAATGACAAGGTGATCCGCAGCACGCAGGGAAGCCTGTTTCATATTCCGGTTCTGCGGGCCGACCTTGCGGAATACACAGCATCCCTGCAGAAGGACGGAGTCTGTGTCATTGCCACAACACTGGAAGATGCAGTTCCGTTAAAGGAACTTCCCCGGCCGGACCGGTTTGCGGTGATTCTCGGCAATGAGGGAAACGGCGTCGGCCGTCACCTGCAGGATGCGGCGGATGTGCGTGTCCGCATCGAGATGAGCGGGTTTGAGTCGCTGAATGTTGCGGTTGCGGGAGGCATCCTGATGTACGAACTCGGAGCGAAGGCAGAATGATGAAACCATTCAGAACCATGGCAGCAGCCGCAGCTTTCTGTACGGCTTTAACCGGACTTTTTCCGGCAGCGGTCTCCGCAGAGTCGGATGCGCTGCGGTGTTCGTTTACCTATCCGGGGCTGGACACTGCCGACAGTGAGCTGCGTTCGGTGTATCCCTATGAAGGCAGCACGGAGATTTATGTTTCAGCCTGGCAGTCGGAAACGGTTTATCTGAAAGCTGCGGTGACAGCGGAAACGGATACGCATGTCTCGGTGAAGGCAGAGCCGCTTTCGGCAGTGAAACAGGATGACCGGCCGGAGGTATCCGTCGGATTTCTGAAAGCCGTAAGCGCGGGGCTGGGCATGGGTATGGATCCGTATGTCCCGCATGTGAATGCATATGACCGCATCAGCACAGAAACGGAAACCGATCTTGCGGCCGGAGAAACCGCGTACATCTGGATTGAGATCCGGACGAATCAGACGTCCTCGGGCCGGTATGACGGCGAGATTGTGGTTCAGGCAGATCATGCGTATCCGCTTCATGTGGAACTTGTCACGGCACCGCTTCAGACGGAAGAGGATTCATTCTCCGTTAATCTATGGCAGTATCCGTATGCGTCGTATTACCGGTATGAAGCGGCGGAGGAACCGTTTTCCGAAGCACATCTTGCGATTCTGCGGAAGGAACTTGCCTTATACCGGGAAGCCGGCGGCAGTCATATCACGTGTGCGGTTACGGAAGAACCATGGGCGCATCAGACCTGGTATGACAGTCCTTCCCTGGTAAAGTGGAACCGTGACGGAGCCGGTAATCTGTGGTTTGACTATACACGGTTTGACGCATGGGTACAGCTGTGTGAATCGGAAGGAATCCGCGGCCCGATCGACTGTTTCTCGATTCTGCCGTTCGACAATGATCTGACGATTTACGATGATTATGATGTTCCGTTCCGGGTTGTGCTCGAGCCGGGCACCGAGGAATGGCGGTATTATTGGGAACCGTTTCTGTATTCGTTTACCGCACATCTGTCCGAAAAGGGATGGCTGGATCGCGCGGTGATGTTTGTGGATGAGCGGGGGATCCCGTACGTTCAGACGGCGATCGACCTGACCCGTCAGGTTCCGGAGGGGGACCAAATTTCGTTTGGGGCGGCAGTCAATATCATTCCGCGGGATACCGCGCTCTATGATCAGATTGAGTACCTCTCGATTTCCATCGCATCCGT
>CAJOLG010000064.1 GCA_905235315.1 uncultured Solobacterium sp.
CCGAAAACGATATCTCCGTTCTGCGGCAGACGGGGCTTCCATTCATTCCGGAAGATATGAGGAGCGATTTCATGTATCATATGTTTACAAAAAATCCCGGATACCCGGGCCCAACAAAGTTATTATAGGTGATAAAAAAATAAATTTAAAGACTGTTCAAAATATATATGCAGGCTATATTGAAAGTGTAAAGAGAAACTGAACCCAACGGAGGTACAGATTATGAAGAAGGTGCTCCTCGAATACTGATTCGGGTTCTCTGAATTACGCAGAACATTCAGGGAACGGATCATCCTCAGAATCAAATAGAAAGAAAGTCTGCGATGAGGACAGACCAATGGACAAGTTCGATCACTAAAACTGAATGATTTAATCATCCGGAGTAATCCGGAAGAAACAGGTACCAATACCTATCTGCGGAAAGATTAAAAAAACACCGCAAAAAAAGAAATGAGGTCTCCGTAGCTGCAGTTAACCTGCACCGGAGTCCTTTTTTATATATAATATTGTTCGGTTAGTTTGCGAGGATAAAACATGATAACAGTTGATGAAAGAATCCGGGAAGTGCGGCAGCTGATGAAGCGTCGGAAGATTGATATTTATTATGTTCCGAACGAGGACGATCATCTGTCGGCGGAATATACCGCGCCTTATTTCCGCTGTAAATCCTTCCTTTCGGGCTTTACCGGCGAGTCAGGGTGTGTGATCATCACAAAATCCTTTGCGGGGCTCTGGACCGACGGACGGTATTTCACACAGGCCGAGAAGGAACTGGAAGGCACGTGCATTACGCTGATGCGCCTGCGGCAGGAAGGTGTTCCCGATCCGATTGATTTTCTGATTCAGAAGACCCCGAAAAACGGGGTGCTCGGGTTTGACGGAAGAGTCGTAAGTGCTGTCAATGCACGAAAACTGGCCGATGCGCTTCAGAAGAAGAATGCGAAGATCCGGATGGACGAAGATTTCGCAGGCGAAGTCTGGGGAAAGGACCGCCCGTATATGCCGGCGGACAGACTCTGGGTGCTGCCGGTGAAGTATACCGGGGAAACCGCGGAACAGCGGATCGCCCGGGTCCGGGCGGCGATGAAGGAGAAAGGTGCAGACACCCTGATCCTGACCCGTCTGGAAGATCCCTGCTGGATACTGAACATCCGGGGAAATGATATTGAGAGCACACCGGTTGCCTACGCGTTTATGCTGGTGACAAAGACCCGGGTGTTCTATTACATCGACTTTGAGAAAGTCAGTGCGGAGGTGAAGAAGCACTTTGCGAAATACGGGGTTGCGGTGCGGCCGTACGCCATGCTGGGGAAAGATCTTGCGACCCTCCGCAAGCGGACGATCTGGGCGGAGCTCAATACCCTGAGCGCCGCACTGTATTCCCGGCTGGACAGCTCCAATACGATTATCAATGAGATGTCGCCGGTACAGCAGTTCCGGGCGGTCAAAAACGAAACCGAAATCAACAATACCGTCAACGCTCATATCAAAGACGGTGCTGCGATGGTGAAGTTCCTGTACTGGATCAAACAGAACGCGGAACGCGGGGACCTGACGGAAGTCAGTGCGCAGAATTACCTGTATGAGCTCCGGGCGCAGGGCGAGGATTATATTGAGCCTTCCTTCCCGACCATCTGTGCGTATCAGGAAAACGGCGCCATGATGCACTACAATGCGACCGAAGAAAATCATTCCCCCATCAAGGCAAAGGGATTCCTGCTGGTGGACTCCGGCGGAACCTACAAAGACGGCACGACCGATATCACCCGCACGATTGCGGTGGGAAAGCTGACCGCAGAGGAAAAACGTCTTTATACCAAAGTCCTGAAAGGGCATCTCGGGCTGATGGGGGCACACTTCCTGTACGGAACCGCAGGAAACAACCTGGACATTCTTGCGCGCCGCCCGCTCTGGAATGAGAATATCGATTACCAGTGCGGAACCGGACACGGCGTCGGACATGTGCTTTCGGTTCATGAAGGCCCGCAGTCGGTTGCCTGGGGCAGACGCGGAAACGCGGTGCTTGAGGCAGGCATGATTGTTACCGACGAGCCGGGCGTCTATCTGCCGGACAAACTCGGCATCCGCATTGAAAATGAACTGCTTGTCGTAAACGGGGAAAAGAACTTTTACGGCCAGTGGATGCATTTTGAAACGATTACCTTCTGTCCGTATGAGACGGAAGCGATTGAAGTATCCCTGCTTGATGATGAAGAACTGGCGCTGCTGAATGCCTACCATAAAAAGGTATATGAAACCGTCAGCCCGTTCCTCAAACCGAAGGAGAAGACGTGGCTGCGTTCAGTCACCAAAGCAATCACGCGATGAAACTGATCTCATGGAATGTCAACGGGCTGCGTGCCTGTATGAAAAAAGGATTCCCGGAATTCTTCCGGGAAGCGGATGCGGATATTTTCGCCATTCAGGAAACCAAGATGCAGGAGGCGCAGCTGGAAGAGGCGATGATGTTTGAAGGCTATCACCGCTATATGAACAGCGCCGAGCGAAAAGGCTACAGCGGAACAATGGTCTACACGAAGGAGGAGCCCCTCCGGGTGCTGTATGACATTGAAGGAGACGATACCAGGGAGGGCCGGGTGATCTCGCTGGAATATCCGGACTTCTGGTTTGTCTGCGCCTATGTGCCCAACTCCAAGGAAGGGCTGGCACGGCTGCCGTTCCGGATGGAATGGGAGGCATGTCTGCGGGCACACCTCATGAAGCTTGACAGGGAGAAGCCGGTCATCTATACCGGCGACCTCAATGTGGCGCATGAGGAGATCGATATTAAGAACCCTGCGTCCAACCATAAAAACGCCGGCTTCTCAGACGAGGAGCGGGCCGCATTCGGAACACTTCTGGACTGCGGCTTCAGGGATACCTTCCGGACCCTGTATCCGGATACGGTGCGCTACAGCTGGTGGAGTTACCGGTTCAATGCCCGGAAGAACAATGCCGGATGGCGGATCGACTACTTTGTGGTGTCCGAACGCCTTATGGGAAATATCGAAGACAGTATGATTTATGACACCGTGGAGGGCAGCGATCACTGCCCGGTCGGACTGACTGTGTCAATCTAGTATTTACAGCGGTGATTTTGGTACAATAAGACTATGTTTTCCGGCAACGGAAACGGCTGTCCGGGCCATGATGTGCCCGGATCAGAATAGTGCGGGAGTGTTTCGGAGGCTTGCCGGCATCCGCCCGCAGCGGAGGCGAACGATGAATGTCAGAACAATGGTGATCGGATACCGGGATGAGCTTGTGGATCGTCTTGGCAGACTGGTTGCGATAAACAGTACAGAAGGTGTGCCGGCAGAAGGCGCACCGTTCGGCACAGGCCCGCGGGATGCGCTTCAGCTTGCGCTCCGGATGCTGGAAGAAGACGGCTTCAGAACTGTAAACCTGGACAACTACTGCGGCTATGCAGAATTCGGTGAGGGAAATGAACTTATCGGAGTGATCGGGCATCTTGATGTGGTGCCTGCGAATATGGAAGACGGCTGGAATACCGATCCGTTTGTCATGACGGAGAAAGACGGCATTCTGTACGGCCGTGGTGTGGACGATGACAAAGGCGCGGTGGTCGCCAGTATGATCGCGCTCAAGGTCCTGCGCGATCTGAAGGTCCCCGTAAACAAACGGATCCGTCTGATTATGGGCACCAATGAAGAGACCGGCTCCCGCTGCCTGGAATACTATGTGAACCATGAAGGGCATGTGGATTACGGATTCACCCCGGACGGCGACTTTCCCGGCGTACATGGGGAAAAGGGAATGATCGGTGCGGAATTCCACTGTGCCGACACCAGTATTCTTGATATCCGCGGCGGTACGGCACGCAATATCGTGTGCGCGCGCTGCACGGCGAAGGTTCCGAAAACCTGCTATTCGTCAAAGAAGTTCGGCGACTGGCTCCACAATCTGAATATCGATTTTGATGTGACCGAGGAAGACGGAATCAATACGATTACCGTGTACGGCAAGGCGGCACACGCCAGTACACCGGAGATCGGCGTCAACGCGATCTCCTGTCTGATTGTCGCGCTGAAGGAAGCGGGCATGCAGGATCCGTTTGTGGATTTCTACTGCAGCCGGTTCGGTCTTGCGACCGACGGCAGCGGTCTGAATGCGAAACTTGAAGATGAGTTCGGTGTCCTGACACTGAACATCGGAATGATTTCAATGAACGACGGCGTCATCACCGGCACCATCGATATCCGTACACCGGTAACCATGAGCACGAAATCCGTGGTCAAGGCAATGACACCGCGGCTTTCCGATGCGAACGGGGAAATCGAAATTCTTGGGACGGTGGAGCCGCTCTATTTCCCGGTTGACTCCCAGCTGGTATCCAGCCTGCTCAGTGCCTATCAGGAAGTGACCGGCGATACTGAGTCGAAGCCGATGACGATGGGCGGCGGCACCTATGCCAAAGGAATCAAAAACACGATTGCCTTCGGGTGCTCGTTCCCCGGAAAGGATTATCACATCCACGATGCGAATGAATTTGTCGGCATCGATGAACTTCTGCTGCAGACGGAAATCTATGTACACGCGCTTCTGAAACTGCTCGAAATCTGAAAATACGCAACGGCACGGAACACGTGCCGTTTTGGAATGGTGACTGAAATGAAAAAAGTTGCGATCATGTATGACTACGACAAGACGCTGTGCGACCGCGACATGCAGGAGTACAGCCTGATACCGAACCTCGGGTACGCCGACGCAAAAGACTTCTGGAACGAAGTCGGAGAACTGTCGGCGGCGGGCAGAATGGACGGTATCAGCGCATATCTTTATCTGCTGAAAAAGAAGTTCGAAGAAGCGGGGCATCCGCTGAAACGATCGGACTTTGAAGGTCTCGGCAAGTCGATCAACCTGTATCCGGGTGTGAAAGACTGGTTCCGGAGAATCAACGATTACGGCAGAGAATACGGTCTTACCGTTGAGCATTACATCATTTCTTCCGGCATGGAGGAGATCATTGCGGATTCCCCGATTGCCTGCGAGATGACAAAGATCTACGCGTGCCGGTATTACTACGATGAAAACAACATTGCGCAGTGGCCGGCGCAGATCGTCAACTATACCACCAAGACACAGTACATCTACCGGATCAACAAGCAGGTGCTGGATGAAACCAACGACAGTGATCTCAACACCTGGGTTCCGATGGAAAGCCGTCCGATTCCGTTCAGCCGGATGATTTACATCGCCGACGGACTGACGGATGTACCGTGCATGAAGCTTGTGAAAGTGAACGGCGGAAAATCGATCGCGGTATACAACCGCAACAGTGCGGCGGCGGGGTTCGCAGCAGCGAAGCTGATTCGCGAAAACCGTGCGGATTTCATCGCTCCGGCGGATTACACCGACGGAGAAATGATCGACCGGCTTGTCAAATGCATGCTGGAGGAGATGAGTGCGGCCGCAAAGCTGGAAGACTATAAAGGGGTCATCTGATCATGGCAAAGAAACGCAGAAAAAGAATCAACCGTCAGACCCGGATCCTGTCAATCATCCTGATGGTTCTGGTGGCGCTGATTGCCGGACTTCTGATCTGGCAGGCTGTAAGCGGCGGCAGGAAGGGCGGCGGCGAAAAACTCACCGTGATGCTGGATAATGCCCACGGCGGAGACAACTCCGGCAGTCAGGGAATTATCAGTGAAGACGAATACAACGAGCATGTGATCGATGAACTGGCATCCCTGCTCGAAGGGGATGATCGTTTCAGCGTTCTCCGCACCCATGAGGACGGACAGGCAATGGCCGTCTCCACAAGAGTGGAAAAGATCGATGAGGCGAAACCGGACATCGTGCTTTCGGTTCGCTGTCATAACGGCGACAGTCCGAATTTCGGAACCATGCTGGTGTTTGCGGACCCGCCTTCCTCGAAGTATCACAAAGAAAGTCTGGCACTTGCGGAGAAGATCACGGAAGTCTATACCGACGCAGGCTGTTCCCCGCTTTACGGGTATTACTACTATAAGCCGATCAAGACCGGGTATTATCAGGAACATCTGGTTCCGGCGGACGATGAAACAGACTATGAAGAGGAAACCTGGGAGCTGATGAACGCAAAGGCACCGGTCGTCATCGTGTCACAGATCAATGTGAACAACGAAGAAGAAGCTGCCGAGTGGGGAACGGAAGAAGGGTGGAAGAAAGCCGCAAACCTGTATTACCGTGCGCTGGTAAATATGTATAAGGCAGGCTGAGTATGATGGAAGACATGGAAAATGCAGTGCGGTTTCTGAATGCGTATGCGTCCATCGAACGCAGCCTGAACCGTCTGCTGAACAAAAACGATTATGTGCCATTCAAGAAACTGGTATCTATGGCCGCAAAGAACAACGCGGTCGTTGCCAAAAACGAGGAAATCCTGAAAGAGTATTCCGATCTGCGGAATGCGATCGTGCATCAGCGGGCCCGCACGGAAGAAATTATCGCCCAGCCGGTTGATTCGGTTGTGGAGAATATTGAGCGGATCGCTGAACTGCTGGATGTGGACGAGAGTGTCATTACGTTTGCGACAAAGCCGGTAACGATCGCAGATGAGACCACCACCGTTGAGGAAGCCTATGAGCTGCTTCATGCGGTCGGCGGTGAAAAACTCCCGATATATGCCGGCGGCCAGTTTGTCGGTATCGTCACCATGGATCAGATTGCCGGCTGGAATCTTGGGGGCGGCAGTTCCACCGAGCAGGTAAGAAAGCTGATCGGAGAAGAGAGTCCGGAGACGGTGTTCATGAAACGGACGCAGTCCATCATGGAAGCGGTGCTGCTGTTTGACAGGCATATGAAGCAGACAAACCGCGCTCCCGTTATCCTTGTGACGGAGACCGGTGACATGCATGAAGAACCGCTCGGAATCCTCTCAACCCACGATTTATCGCGGATTCTGGCCGCTCTGATATGAAAAAACCGCATAAAACCGTGCCTGAAATGATCAAAACCGCATAAAAATGCGGTTTTTAATTGATTTTAAGGCGTGAAACGGTAAAATAGTTAATGTCATAACAATGACGAGAAGGAGATTATAAGTTTACTATGGCAAAGAAAGAAGTAAAGGTTCTCACAAAGAAGGTGCTGGTTGAAGACATCGCTGCGAAGCAGGGTCTCACAAAGAAGGCAGCTACAGAGATCGTCAACTATGTATTTGACGAGTCCGCAAAGACACTGAAGAAGGGCGGAACAGTTGACATCAACGGTTTCGGCAAGTTCACTGTCAAGAAGAGAGCAGCGCGTACAGGTATCAACCCTCGTACAAAGGAAACCATCAAGATCAAGGCCACAAAGGTTCCTGCGTTCAAGGCTTCCAAGACACTCAAGGATATTGTCAAGTAATCATCGAAGCATATTGATTCATGACTGCCGTACGGATTCTTCCGTACGGTTTTTATATAAGCTGAAGGAGATCGGTCCATGATATACTTTTTCTATGGAACAGAAGAGAATACTTGCGGGTACCTATACCGACAGCGGAAGCGAAGGAATCTATTCCTTTGGATTTGAAAATGGGAAGCTTTCCGCTCCCGAACTGTATGCGAAGACCGACAGTCCGAAATCCATCAGCGTTTCGGACGGACTGACCGCCTCCGTCACTCGTTTTGAGGACGGCGCCGGCGCTGCAGTCTTTGACCGGAGCGGGAAACTGCTCGCAAAAACGAAATACGAAACAAAAACATCCTGCTATATCACATGGCATGACGGAGATATCTATACCGCAAACTATCACGAAGGCACGGTCACAAAGCTTCGGTTTGACGGAGAACAGCTCAGCCGGGTGAAGACTGCGGAAGTCCGGGAAGGTGCCGGATGCCATCAGGTGCTGTTCCACCGGAACCAGATTCTTGTGCCGGCACTGTTTCTCGACCGGCTGATGATTTTCGACCGTGAACTGACCTATCAGGGATCGGTTGTATTCCCCGACGGCACCGGGCCGCGGCATGCGGTGTTTTCGCGGGATCACAGCCTGCTGTATCTTATTTCCGAGCTCAGCAACGAACTCTTTGTGCTCGATTCCGAAGACTGGAAGCTGCGCGCATCGATTCCGGTGCTGAAGGACGGACGCACCCATCTGCGCGGCGGTGCGGCAGTGCATCTTTCGGATGATGAGACAAAACTGTATGTCAGCACCCGCGGACAGGATCTGATTTCCGTGATCGATCTCAACCGCATGACCGTCCTGCAGGATGCCTACTGCGGCGGAAAACATCCGCGGGATTTCATCCTTACGGACGGATACGCAGTATGCGCAAACCGTTTCAGTGACACGGTGGTTTCGTTCCGTCTTCTGCAGGATGGCACGATCGGGGAGGAAACCAGCCGGATCAATATTCCGCAGGCGGTGAGTCTTGCGGTGATGGACGAAGCGTAAAAGAAGATTGCGGGCAGAACGGGTTTGCCCGCTTTTTTGCGGCACGGGCAGGAAAACAACAGTGATGCGTCCATGCTGGAGAATTCTGCCGCCGTGCATGAAACCGGTACTGTGGATCCCGTATGATCTGCAGCGTCTTATATCCGGTCTCATTTTGAGGAAAGGGAGAGCTATGAAACACACACTGACAGCTGTCATAGCTGCGATTGCGCTCTGCGCCTGCAGCCAAAGCAGCAGTGCATCACCTTCCGCCGGACCGG
>CAJOLG010000065.1 GCA_905235315.1 uncultured Solobacterium sp.
CTTATGACGAACTGCGCCAAGCAGCGTTCCGCCGGTCAGAAAATAGGAAAGATCATGATCAATGCAGAACTGATCAAAGTCCTTCAACATCTCCAGCATCATCTGCTTCTGTTCATCCAGTGTTACTTCTCTCATAACTTACTCTTCAAATGCTTTATTCAATTCAGCCTTCAGCACATCTTCCGGAAGATGCGGGTAGAGATCTTCATAGTGCGGCATCCGGAAGGTGCCGTCCGGATTGGCAATGGAGCGCAGCCGCGGCTCCACTTCGAGATTCTTACTGACAGCCACTTCACAGACCACCGGTCCTTCCATCGCAAGCACTTCTGCGATGACGGGTTCCAGTTCTTCTTCCGAGCGGATCGAACGGTATGCAAGACCGTACGCTTTCGTGATCTTTTCCGTGTTGGGAATCGGGACACCGTCAGAAACATCGGTACCGAAGGTCGGGTTGATGTTGTATCCGCCCTGCGACATGCGGACAAACTGGTAGCCGTCATTGCTGACCACAAACAGCTTGATGGGAATCTGATTGCGTTCGATTGTCGCAAATTCATGAATATTCATCTGCAGGCTGCCGTCCCCGACAAAGCAGATCACCTGTCCGTTTCCTTTATTGGCTTCCGCTAAGCCAAGGGAGGTTGCCCAGTAGCCCATACCGGAAAGGCCGCCGGAGATAAATACCCGCTGTCCTTCCTTTACCTGCCAGGTCTGCGCCACTACACTGCAGGAGCTGCCGGTATCCGCGATCACAAGATCGTTTTCCTTTGCCTGTTTCGTAACCGCATCGACCAGCCGGTAGGAATTCAGCTCGCCCTCATAATACTTCTTCTGCATGATCGGATAGGTATGGAGCCACTCCTGGCATACCGATACCCAATGGGCATGATTTCCTCTGAGCCCTTCTTCCTCAATGATCTTCAGTGCCTTGCGGAAGAATTCATTCAGATCGCCTTCGATCGTTTCATCGATCGGTGTGCCGTATTTGATCAGTTCCTTCGGATCGATCTCGACAAGGATCTTGTGCGACTGTTTGGAGAAATCCGCAACATTGTATCCCGTGGCGTTGGGCGCCATATGGCTGCCGAGGATCAGCAGTGTATCACAGGTCTGTGCCGCAAAATGCGCCGAGCGGAACCCATGGTTGCCCATGCGTCCGGCGAAGTATTTATTGTCGCTCTGGATCGTATCAATGCCCATCCGGGGATTGATCACGGGAACATCCATCAATTCAATAAACTTCCGGAACAGCTCCACACTGTTGGAAAGACGGATTCCCTGTCCTGCCATGATCAGCGGGCGTTTGGAGTTCATCAGGGTCTTAAGTACGCCGCGCACAGTCTCTTCGGAAATCGTTTCTTCCGGAGCCGGAAGCGGTTTGGGCGGAAATTCACACGGGCATTCCGCACCCTGTACACTGATCGGCACATCAATGCATACCGGGCCGGGTCTTCCCCCTGCCGCCGTCGCAAAGGCATCCTGCAGAACGTCTGCCGTCTTTGCCGGATCATCCAGCAGATAGTACTTCTTGGTCACCGGCTTCATGATGAGATCGGTGCGGACATCCTGGGTGCCGTACTGGCGCAGGTCATGTTCACGCTCAAACTGCACATGCGCAAGGCTGGAGTTGCCGGTAAAGACCACTACCGCCGAAGAGTCCACATACGCCTGGGCCATACCGGTCACGGTATTAGTCAAAGCCGGTCCGTTTGTCACAAACGCAACCCCCGGTTTGCCGGAAATACGGCCGTAGCCGTCTGCTCCCATGACCGCCGGCTGTTCATGATTGGTAAAGGTAAACTTCAGCTTGGTCGACTGCCCCAGAGCTTTGCAGATCCAGAGCGCCGCGCCGCCGACAATGACGTACGCATGATCGATCCCGGTCTCTTCCAGATATTTCACAATGTATTCCGAAACATTCATCGTTGTTTACTCCTTTATCGCAGCCAGTCTTTACTGTCATTCTCGGCAAGCAGGGCCTTGAAGATCAGCAGATCTTCCCGCGAGGTGATCTTGAAATTCAGATCGGATCCGCGGTTAAACCATACGGTATGACCGCATTCAATCAGTAAGGTACAGGTTGCGACCGATCCGGTGATTCCCTTTGCCTTCGCTTCTTCATGCAGGGCAAGCATGTCTTTGAGATACATACTGTGCGGGGTCTGCGTGCGGTACAGGGTCTCCCGGTCGATACTGACATCGGAACGGATCTTGTCCGGTGTCACCAGCATCGCTTCCTTACAGTCAATGGCGGTAATGCCGTTGCCGTGTTTGCGGCAGGTTTCAATATTGTCCGTGATGACCTGGGCCGGAAGATACGGCCGCGCTCCGTCATGCACGAGCACGATATCATCGTCTTTGCAGTCTTTGGCGATCTCCGCAAGAACGTTTTCAATGGACTCCTGCCCCGTCGCACCGCCGCGAACGATCTTTTTCAGTTTTGTGATGTCGTACTGCTTTGCGTACAGATCCAGAAAACCTTCCCATCCTTCCAGGCATGCAATATAGATCGCATCGATCTCCGGATGATTCTGGAAGCACTCCATGGTATAGATGATGACCGGCTTTTCATTCACATTTAAAAACTGCTTCGGTACCATCTGGCGGGTGCGTGTGCCGACACCGGCCGCTGTGATCAGGGCAATATTCATACTCTGCCGCCTTTCTGTTTCACAAAAAGTGTATCATCGCTTGCGCAGTTGCGCCAACCGGCTCCGCCGGTCCCTAACGTACGGTCTCTGCGCGTTGTTTCATTTCCGCTTTGGTGACGATCTGTGCCGGAGAACAGAGGCCCTCCGCAAACGGGGACGGCTTTCCTTCCGACAGGGCTTCCATCAACGCATACAGCCGATTGCCGGCTTCCGTACCGTTCCAGACCTCCCGGTTAGCGGTATACGCCGCTTCGCCAAGGGATCTGCGCAGCCCGCTGTCTTCGACAAGGCGCATCACTTTTGCCTTGAGATCTTCCGAATTGCCGTATTCATACAGCAGTCCGGTTTCATTCCTGCCGATCATCTTGGAGGCCCCGACTGCCGTGCTGACCACGCAGGCACAGGCCCGGTTCATCGCCCGGTTCAGGATACTGCCCCATCCGTCGTTGTACGAACTTGTGGTAAGAAAAATATCCGCGTGCTTCAGCGCATGATCTACAGTTTCGAGCGAATCGTCTTCGATCACTTGAAGATTCGGAAGAGACTCCGCCTTCTGCCGCAGCTGTCCCGCAAGTTCTCCCTGACCGTACATGGTGAACTTTACCGGAAGTTCTGTCAGTTCCTTTGCCAGTTCAATCACCGTATCCGGTTCATACCACGGATGCAGGGGATTGGCCCAGACGACGGTTACCGGATCCGTTTGTTTTGCCTTCTGAAGTTCTTCAGGATCATAATCGATCACTTCGGTAAATTCTCCGAATTCGAACCGTTTTCCGGCATACGAGTCTGACAGCGAAAAATCATAGGCGGTATATGTGCCAAGACACAGCAGGTATACCGGCTTTCTGATTAAAGCCAGCGTATGTTTTACAAAATACGATGCCTTCCACTTCAGAGGATAGGTCTTCCCGTCCCGGTAAATATGCTGGGAGAGCCGGAATACCGGCTTCCCGGATTTTACCGCAAGATTGAAATAGTCCGCCGGACAGTGCCCGTAGATCAGTACATCGCTTTCCGCTGCGAGCTCTGCCGCTTTGGCAAGCGGGTCGCTTTCTTCATAAAGTTTTATCACATACGGCTTTTGCGCATGATAGTCCGGATATCCCTTCTGCAGGAGTTCTTCTTCCATCGGCTCGGTAGCCGCAAAGATCAGCTGATGACTGCTTTGTTCATCCAGCGCGTCATACATCGGAAGCGTCTGAGGATCCAGAAAATTGGCAAATGCGGTGATCTTCATCCGTTGTCCTCCGTTTCTGCCACCGGCTCAAAGAAGGTGTCCGGACGGGTGTCGTCAAACCGTTCATTCGCCCACATCAGGGTGATCAGATCTTCTGAATCCGAGAGATTGATAATGTTATGGGTATACCCCGGAACCATGATGACCGCTTCCGGCTGTTCCCCATTCACTTCAAATTCTATGATTTCATCACTGCCGATCTTCCGCTCCTGGATCAAGGCATGGCCATGCACCACCGCAAAGATTTCCCATTTGGTGTTATGCCAGTGCTGCCCTTTGGTTACACCGGGCTTACTGATATTGACGGACATCTGCCCGCCCGAAGCAGTATGAACGATCTCCGTAAACGATCCGCGGACATCTTCATTTTTCTTAAGCACAAAATGCATCTTCTCCTGCGGCAGATAGGAAAGATAAGCCGACAGAAGCTTTTTCGCAAACGAGTTCTTCGGGATTGCCGGAATATCCCCGCCTTCCGTAACCGCACGGAAGGATTCAAGATCTTCCACGATTTCGCCGAGCGTCACATGATGTGTCACAGGCACATGGCAGTACTTCCCGTGCGGGTTCAGTACCGGATAGAGACCCTGATAATCGCAGTGGTGTTCCTTCCGCTCCAGCGCATCCAGCAGCTCCTCCACCAGATCATCAATATATACAAGATCCATTTCGACCGAAGGATCATTCACCGTGATCGGAAGATCGTTGGCGATGTTATGGCAGAACGTGGCAACCGCACTGTTGTAGTTGGGCCGGCACCACTTGCCGAAGACATTTTCAAACCGGTAGACCAGCACATCCGCACCGGTGCGTTCGCCGTACGCAAAGAACAGTTCCTCCCCTGCCAGTTTGGACTTCCCGTATTCGCTGTTTTCAAAGCGTCCGGCCAGCGTTGCCTGAATCGAACTCGACAGCATCACCGGGCAGGGATTCTGCACGTCTTCCAGCGTTTGAAGCAGCTCGGAGGAAAAGCCGAAGTTTCCCTTCATGAATTCTTCCGGGTCTTTCGGGCGGTTGACGCCGGCAAGATGAAATACAAAATCCGCCTTCGCACAATACGCCTTCAGATCTTCCGGAGAATTGCCGAGATCGTATTCCATGATCTCTTCAACCGCAATTCCGCGGGTACGGTTCTTTCCGTCTTTGATGTTTTTCAGATTTTCACAGAGGTTCTTTCCGACAAAGCCCTCTGCGCCGGTTACCAGAATCTTCATAAGGGTTCCTCATTACAGATTATCCCGCTGCAGGACATGGAACAGCCAGGCGAAAAAGCCCACGTTCCAGTCATATACCAGCGAGAAGTATTTGTTCTTCATTCCGCCCATGGATTTCAGATACGGATTCCTGTGCCAGTCGGGAAACTCTTTGTTTAAAAGATCCCAGCCCATCCGGATCGTTGCCCTGCGGTCGGCAGGATCTTTGATCTTCGCGCTGCGCAGGAAACTGTTTCCAAGAAAGAATTTGATATGGATATACTCCAGGGCATCATGATACTCCTCGTAATACCCATGGTCTTTGTAGTACTGCAGGATGATCTCAAACACATGGATCATGTTTTTGACCTGATCGTTGTTGGTATGGGTAATGGATTTCTCCTGCTGTACATAGCGCACATACGGCGTATTCGTAAACCCGATCTTTTTTACTCTGCAGCACAGGCAGTACAGATAGCACGCATCCTCATACCGGTCCCCTTTGGGAAAGACAATATCCAGCGAACGGATAAACGATGTTTTATACAGCTTGTTCCAGAGCACCGCAAAGAGATTCACCATCATATCCTGGCCGGCTTCGTACGGACCTTCTTTCTGCAGTGTCTCCCCTTTGGAATTCTTCCAGTAAAAGTCCGAAACGACGAGCTCCAGGTCCTCGCTCTTCGCAAGACGAACCATTTCTTCAAACATCGTCGGCGAGGTATAGTCATCGCTGTCAAGAAATCCGAAATATTCGCCGCTCACTTTGGACACACCGAAATTGCGCGCTTCCGCAATCCCCTCATTCTCCTTGGAGAACAGCTTCATATCCACGGCAGGATGCGCCTCTTTCCAGGCGTTCAGCACTTCGAGCGTATTGTCGGTGCTGCCGTCATTGATCACGATGAGTTCCAGTGACTTCAGCGTCTGCGCCGCAAGACTGTCAAGCGTCCGCTCCACGGTGGAAGCGCAGTTATAGCACGGAACGATTACCGATACCTCAGGCATGTTTCGCCTCCGATACTTTATTGAGCAATACCGCCGTGATAAACGCGGTAAACATCGAAGTTACAAACTGATCCAGGAAATGGCCGGACAGCCAGGCACCGCCGAATCCGCACCCGATGGCAATCACCAGGCACAGGTTGTCCAGCGTCCAGAGCTGTTTCCGGTATCTGATAAACATCACGGCCCCAAACAGAAGGATGCCGATCCACGGGAATAACAGGATCACGACACCGGCGTAGCCAAGCGTATAGACCTGCTGGACAAAATCTTTTTCCAGAACGATCGAGCCGTTCATAAAGGTGCTGTAGCCCATGCCGAGGATCTTTTCCGCCGGCGTCAGGTTTTCATATTTGTAATCGAAGAAGATCTTTTCAATCTGCCTTCCGCTGACCCGGTCAAAGACCGGAATATCCAGACATACATGCGTCCAGAACCAGGGATCATGCTGGTAGGAATAGTATTCGGTGTAATACATGGAAGGCACGGACTGGATATAGCGGGCGTTGATGCCGTAGGTCTCAAACGCATAGACGTAGAAGTTGATCCACTCTTCGCTTCCCGGCACAAGATCTTCCGCTCCCTTGAGATCGTCTGCCGCAAACTGGATCGCCCCGTTATGCAGGAGCGCAACATCATTCTTCGCATCCACCCGCTGATTCTGCACCGCCGGAGTCCAGTTTAGAATGGCGCCGAAGATCGCTGCCGCAAGCAGGCACATCAGAACAGGCTTTCCGTTCACCCGCCGGTGTTTGAGCAGAACGCTGTCAAAGAGATAGACAAGGATAAACAATACGGGAATGATCACAGCGCCGAAGGTTGCGACCCGTGTCGCCAGCATCTGCATGGCAAGACTCTGCACGAGAATCAGGACAAAGATCCGGCGCTTTCGTTTCGGATCTTCTTCCCCCAGCCAGCACGCATACATCAACGGCAGCAGCATAAACAGCAGAATGCCGACCGTATTTCCCTCATTGAAGAAGAACTTGGATGCCAGTGTCCGCGGGTGATACCAGTTATAAATACCGGAAAACCATGAGAAGAAGTTCCCGACCGTATTGCCGTAATAGGTCGATCTCGCGCATACATAGAGATCCCCGAGCACAATCGGCACACTGACGAGCGCCGAGCTGAAGATCACCATGTTCTTCCATTCCCGGGTATTCGGCTTCTCGTTGTAACAGATGTAGATCGCCGCATACGGAAGACACAGCGTCAGCACATAGGTCAGCTCCTGGAACGCACTGAACCGGAAATTATCGGTCAGCCACAGGCGTTCCACCAGACCTTCTGCCTGGCGTACATGCAGGATGAAATAGACAACGAAGATCACCCCATAGGCAAGCGCAATGAAAAAGGTCCGTTTTTTGTGTTTCTCCCGCAGCCAGAATGACCACAGCACAAGAAGCGGAAGAATAATGAAACGGATGACCGTTGAAAAGCGCGGCAGACCGAAGCGGTCCAGCCACTCATAGAAGAGATAGTCCATGTCGATCAACGGCTGTATAAAGATGAACAGCAGGATCAGACGATGGAGAAGTGTTTCGTTAAAGATCTTTTTCATACCTGACATTCTGTATTAACTGAACCGGGGATGATCATCATCATGGAAGATTCCCATCGAGAAATTCATCCGGGCCCGGATATCCATCGGATCACATCCTTCAAGATCCGCAAGGAACTGTTCCGCTTCCTGTTTTGCGCCTTCGGGATTTTCGAGAATCACCGCAATATCGTTCGCTGCTCCTGCCGCAAAATGCGGATAGGATTGTTTAAACCGTTCATACAGTTCCGGATCGCGGCGCAGTTTTTCCGCACAGCGCCAGAAGGCTTCCGCAAGATGTGCGGAATCCACACCGTCATCCGGATTTCCGTTCAGCATGGCAATCAGATCATACAGATCTTCATCCGTATCCTCCCTGCGGTATGCGGCATAGCTCTCATATGAAGAATACCCGCTTTCAATCAGGGTATCCTGGTTTGCGAATACATGGTTCGTATCGCACCAGCGGATCAGGTCAAGAAACGCATCCCCCGCCCCGGGAAGCTGGGACTCAAGCGCTTCCGTGCAGAAGCGGGTGATCCAGTATGCGGTTCTGCTTTCTTCCAGAAGATCCAGCGGTTTTGTCTGAATCCCCTGCTTCAGAAGATCAAGGTCTTCCGTCAGATGTTTTTCGTCCTTCCGCCGCACATCTGCGATTGCCATCAGAAGCGGCGCATACCGTTCAAAGCACTGATCTGCGTGATACGGAAGCGGATGCTCGTTCATGTACGAAAGCTGGGACAAAACAGCGGAACGGACCTGTCCGTCTTTCCCGCAGGCATCTGCCGCCTCAAGATAGTTGGAAAACAGGCGGAACAGTTCGGTATCGCCGGGAATCAGGGAAGCCAGCTGCTTCTCTGCAGCTTTATATTTCTTCTCCGCAAGAAGATTCATTCCCCTGGCAAGAAGTGTGCGGGCGGAACCCGGATACTGCTTTTCCA
>CAJOLG010000066.1 GCA_905235315.1 uncultured Solobacterium sp.
TGAACCCGCTGCTCAGGACATAGATGCTGAAATGATCCGTCGTGAACGAATCTTCCGGCACATTGATTTCATCTGTGACAAGCGTAGCTTCCGTCATCGAATCATCGACATGGTAGACCGCATCCGCAGTCGTAATGGGAGCGTTCATTATCTGAATACTGACCGGTTTTTCCGGCTGAACTTCGATACCGTACGCATCATAAATCGTGATGTCATAGGCAGCGACTTCCTCCGCTCCTTCGATCAGCGGCAGAATCGCTTCTTCCGGAACAGGGACCGCTGTAACATAAGAGCCTTCCGGCAGCGCTCCTGCAGGCGCATCCACCGTGATCACAGCTCCGTCTGATGCGGCTGCCGTGAGAGTCTGCGCATCGCCGAGTGTCTCTTTCTGTTGCGTGCTGTCAAATTCCTCTGCAGGATTTTCTTCGTCCGGTGCCTCTTCCGATGCTTCCGTGACTGTTTCTTCCCGGATCTCTTCCGATACGGTTTCGTTCCGTTCTTCCGAAGGTGTTTCCTCAGCCGGAGTCTCCTCTGACGCCTCTTTCGAAGCATCGCATCCTTCTTCGACATTAAAAAGACTGCTGACAATGCTGTCGTTTGAATCATGTCCTGCAGAAGCGTGTGCTTCTTCCGTTTCAGATCCATCCGTCATCACCGGCGTATCCTCCGGTGCTTCCGCGTACACTTTATTGGGTGCCGGGGAAACTATCATTGCCAACAGCAGGAATACAGACAATTCTTTTTTAACGCTCTTCATTAATTTACTGCTCATAGACGAATACCTTTAATAACTTTATATGCATATATATAGTTTATCATAAGCATTTCCGCATTGCTCAAACCTGTCACCATAACGATTCCGATTGAAACTGCAACATGTGAAAATTCGTGTGCGGGCAGTAATGCAGCAGGGTCTTTTTTCTGCGGGTCATATTGGATAAAATTTGGATAAAGTTTGCCTGTGTTCATATCCATGCGATATCGCAAATGATTCCGGTTTTGAAAATAATGGGCAGATCAGATGACGGAGGCAGAGAAATGATCATTAAACATATCCCGGAAGACTTCATCGTTCAGGAAGTACTGGTGACCGATCACGCATCACAGTATACAGGGCAGGAATACATTCTGCTGAATCTCGACAAGAAAGGGTTTTCCACCTTCGATGCCCTGGCCATAATAAAGGACCGGTTTGAAATCGATGCGTGTACAGCCGCCGGCCTGAAAGACAGCGACGGAGTCACTTCCCAGAAAATCGGCATCCCTTCCCGTTTTCTGGACAGGATGAATCGCATCGATGAATTCAACCGCGAACATACCGAAGACAGCCGGTTCATCCATCTGACATTGCTGGGATACACCAATGTGCCCATACAGCCGGCACGGCTGGAAGGCAATGTTGTTTCGCCTGCGGCTTCGAGACATGGATACTGCCCAGGCGGAGAAGATGATGGAGAAGAAGATCTATACGCTGATCTACCCCAATTATTTCGACAAGCAGCGTTTCGGTATCCCCGGCCATAAAAAAGTGAGCCATCTGATCGGCGAAGCGCTGTATGACAAGGACTATCGGAAAGCATACGAATATCTTCAGGAACTCGGCACAAAGGAAGCTTCCCTGCCGTTTGACGGCGATTACGAACAATTCTTCAATCAGATCATCGATCAGAATATCCGGCATTTTTATGATTCATCGCTTTATTCAGCCGATTTCAATGATCGCCTCGGGAATATTCTGGAACAGGACGGTCCCGTCTGCGTTGTGGAAGATGAAGGAATCACATTCCGCATGCCGACAGAAAAACGCACCATGGCAAGACTTCTGCAGGAAGATTTTCCGGAAGAAGAGATCGGTGCGTTTCGTGTGATGACTCTCGAACAGAAGGTGCCCCGCAAACTTCTGACAACGACGAACATCAATTTCCTGGGCTGTGAAAAGGATAAATATTTCCCGGGCAAATCGGTTCTGACGATCAGTTTCTTCCTGCCGATGGGCTCCTATGCCACAATGGCGATGAAACAGCTGGATATTTTCAGCCGCGGGTTTTAGCTCAACTGAAAGAGCGAATGGCAGGCGCGCACTGCGGGTATTCCGGAGTGCCGAAGGCAGACTGGAATCCGAACTGCTGCG
Organism: uncultured Solobacterium sp.; assembly: GCA_905235315.1. GTDB lineage: Bacteria > Bacillota_I > Bacilli_A > Erysipelotrichales > Erysipelotrichaceae > Bulleidia. The sequence goes on from CAJOLG010000066.1 coordinate 2,132, forward strand.
ACGATGAATAATCAAATTCCCCGATTGACCGAACCGAAAACAAACAGGCATGAACCCCATGCCTGTTTTTTCTGATGCTTGATGTGATCCGGTGTTTCCCGGTTTGGCATTCGGATCTTCCGCACCCGAATGCTCAGCGTTAACGTTCGGGTTTTGAATACCGGCGGAACTGGACGGAGAGTTCGGTCAGGTCATCAAACAGAGGTGCTCCGTCATAGAAACTGTCCACATCCGACACCACCCGGCTGCAGATCGTTTTCGCATCTTCCCCGATGCAGGTATTCAGGCATTCCTTCAGGCGGCGGTCGCCGTACAGCCGGCATTCGGAGTTTGTCGCTTCCACCACGCCGTCCGTGTAGAGAAAGAGCTCATCGCCCGGCTCCAGCGTCAGGCTCCGTTCTTTATATACGATGCCTTCCATTCCGCCGAGCACAAATCCCGGCTTATCATGAATGTACTCAAAGGTACCGCCGTTTCGCCGGATCAGCGGCCGGTTATGTCCTGCGTTGGCATAGCGCAGTTCCCCGGTCTCAAGATCAAGGAAACCCATCCATGCGGTCACAAACAGCCCCGCATCATTTCCTTCACACAGCTGGAAATTTGCGTTCGTAAAGATATCCGCAACCGCGATTTTGTTTTCCGCAAACGTTTTGAGGATCGTCTTTGCCCGCATCATAAACAGCGCGGCAGGTACTCCCTTTCCGGAAACATCCGCAACCAGGAAGACCAGCTGGTTTTCCCCGATGAAGTAATAGTCATAAAAGTCACCGCCGACTTCCTTTGCCGGATTCATCAGTGCGTAGAGATCAAATTCCTCACAGTCCGGAAATACGGAAGGAAGTGCGGATGACTGGATTTCTCTTGCATAATGGAGTTCGTTGTCGATTCTGGTATTCGCTTCCGCGATATACCGTTTCAGGGCGTCTACCGTTGTGTTGATGCCGTCGGACAGCGAGATAAACTCCCGGGTGTTTCGGACATCCACGGTTGTATCAAGATTGCCCTCCGCGATCTGGCTCAGGGATTCATTGACCGTACGGATATTATTCACTACGAGTACATTGATAATGATATAAATCAGCGCAAGCAGAACACCGAATATCACGCACTGCGAAAGCGTATTGAGATACGTCGAAAGTGACAGGGAGAAATCCGCCTCACTCTGCGGCACAAAGCCGACCAGCAGGAATTGTTCCGCCCGAATGAACATATAGTAATACGGTTCTCCGCCCACGGTTCCTTCGTAAACGGTATACGGCTCCGTCTGCCCCTCCGCAAACTTCACTTCCGGATCGTTGGTTCCGAATACGGAATCTTCCGTCCAGGAGAGCGGCTCGCTGTTTTCGTTGAGCACGACCAGACTTCCGTTTTCCCCGATATGCCGGTAGGCAACTACCTTTTTGATGATAGACGTGACCTCTTCGTTCAGCAGGTCCTCATCATATGCCACCTGCACCAATCCGCCTTCGATTCTCACCCCACTGTATTTCAGCGAGAAGGAACTGTTCTCCGATACGGGCCGAAGCGGCGTGACGACTTCATCTTTCCCGTCCTCCTTCAGCAGCTCCTTGAACTCATTCGCCTGGGTGTGGTTCCATCCCATTTCGTGGCCGATGTACTCTTCGTTGGTCGAATCCGTCACAAATCCGTTTTTATTCACCACATTGATCTCACAGATGCTGTAACGGGTTTTCAGCTCATTCAGATCCTCTTCCGGATCCCGCTCAATTGCGTCCGCGACCAGATGGTTCACATGCAGGAGCGTATCATCGACCTGTCCCTGCACATCCTGTACTGCATCGTTCAGGCTCCTGGAAAGGAGCTGGTAGGTATCCTCATTGCTGATCTGGCGCTGCAGAAACACTTCAAAGGCAGTCATTGCCGCAAATCCCATCAGGAGAACAACGATCAGCCGTCTGTAAAACAGGTCGGAGATGGCAGGATTCTGTTTGGTGGTTCTCCCGTAATAAAGGCGGATCCAGTTCACCGCAAAAACGGCAACCAGGACAGACAGCGCATTGATCAGCACCATCGGGATCGTACAGGTCCGAACATACGCAAAGGCTCGGCGGACATCCGAAGTATTTGTGACAAAGATCATTAGCATATGAATGACTTCACATACCACAGCCGCCAGGACCGCTTTGTCACTGCTCGGAATCCGGTCTTCAAACATATATTTGCGAAGCACGGCCGCTATGAAACCGGTGAGGATCGTTGAAATGGTACAGCCGAGTCTTGTGTAATAGCCCACGCCCCAGTACACCGAAAACCAGCGCTCAATTCCGCCGATCAGACCGGCGATGATTCCGGCCGGCGCACCGAAAATCAGACCTGCGCATAACGGGGCTGCGTCCCGTGCGTTGATTACTGCGCCTTCAATCGAAACACCGAACTCGGTGCCGCACACCGCAATCACGCCAAAAACCAGACCCGCAAAGATCTGTTTTGAAGTATCCGATAACCGGCGCAGGCTGCTGTGTTCAAAAATATCCACAAGGATCAGGCTTGCGAAAACCGGGATCGCGCCTACGGCTGCGAGCGATACGAAAACATTCATTTTGATATAATTATTTTAATACTGTTTTCCGGCACATATACAGGTAATGAATGCATGATATGCAGAAAACTATCAGAAACGGAAGAGGAAGGTACGATGTTTCTTTTACAAAGCTATGCTCATAAAACAATCTGGGGCGGTGAGAAACTGATTCCGTACGCCCATGGCGAAACCGGCCCGATCGGCCATTTATATTCTGTCCGCTGCACGGCACAGGATTCCAGCCGGATTCTGACCGGTCCGTACAGAGGTCAGACCATGAATACATATTTCTCCGAAGTCAAAGAGAAGTTCTCTCTTTCCGGCTATGCATATTTCCCGCTGGTAATTGCGCTGACCGATGCCTGTGACAATCTCAGCATTCAGGTTCATCCCGATGATGAAACCGTTCCGGTTCTTGACGCAGCGCTTCAGCGCGGGAAAAATGAATCCTGGTTCTTTATTGACGCACCGGAAGACGGAACCATTTTCTGCGGCTGCACGCTTACGGATATGGGCGAGCTGCGGTCCGCTCTCATTGAAGGCAGAATGGAAGAAGTCACAAAACGCCTTCCGGTACACAGGGGCGATTATATCCATGTGCAGGCCGGCACCCTCCATGCCCTTTCCAAAGGCTCGCTGGTCTTTGAAATCGAGGAAAACGGAGGCGCTACCTACCGCTTCTTTGATTTCAACCGCACGGACAGCGAAGGCCATACCCGCCCGCTTCATATTCCGCAGGCATTCTTCGCAATTCATCCGGAACTGGAATCCCATACCCGGACATACGGTGACGGACCGATTGAGGAGCGCAGATACCTGACCCGGCACTTTGACGCGGTCTCGGAATACAGAAACAGCAGTGATACCCTGCAGGTCTTTACCGTGCTGAAGGGCTCGTTTCCCTTTGACGGCATTGAAGTCCTGCCGGGCATGTCCTTTATTCTCGAACCCGGAGACGTCCTGCATACGCCCGCCGCGGAAGCGATCGTTTCGCAGCCGAAGCCGCTGTAACCTCCCGACACAAACGAAGACCGGCAGAGTACCGCCGGTCTGTTTTTTTATATTTACGCTGTCTTTATCCGATGACTCCAAGATGCAGAAACGCATTTCGGATTCCATCTTCATCGATGTCGGAGGTCACCCAGTCAGCCGCCTGCTTTACTTCTTCGTCCGCATTGCCCATCGCAATCCCGGTTCCGCAGAAGCGGATCATATCGATGTCGTTTCCGCTGTCTCCGATCCCGACGGAATCATTCACATTCATCCCGGTGTATTCCAGCACGCGCCGGATTCCATCCGATTTCATAATCGATCCATCGCTGATATCCCCGAAATCCCCTTCGGGGGAAGACAGGGTATGAATCAGCCGAAACGGCGGGGGAAGAATCTTAAGCAGCGGTTCAAAGGAAGTGCCGTGGTTTGTACTGGCTCCCATTTTATAGACCGGATCGTTCCGGTCACGCTGTTCCATGGGCGCCATACCGTTACTGCGCATGTCACGCAGTTTTGTGTCGGCGTCCGCTTCGGGCCGGGAAAAATAGTTCACCACATCGCCCCAGCATTTCGCATCAAGATAGGCGCGCTGTGCACCTCCCATCAGAACCCCCATACCGCAGGAGCGTACCAGCCCGGCAATTTCCTCCACCTTTTCCGGCGCGATCGGATGATCATAGACCGTCTTCCCGCCGACGGTAATCAGGGTGCCGCTGCTGAAGATAAACCCGTCCACCGGGAAGGCAAGATACCTGCTGGCTTCTGCCTTACTGCGGCCGGTACAGAGAAACACCGGATGGCCGTTGGCCCGCGCTTCATTGACGGCGCGCATTGCGGATTCCGGTACGATGCCGCTCTTTCCGCTGTAAAGTGTGTTGTCAATGTCCAGAAACAGTATTTTTTTCATCGCGTTTCCTGCGCTTTCCGTTATGGATTTATTATACGGGATCCTTCTTTTCGCCAGAATATCTATCTTCAAAACAGATATAATGAATTCATCTTACGCACGTCTTGCCGAATCGAAGCCCATACAGTTTTTGGAGGAAATATAGTATGAATCGTTACCTGTATCTGCCTGCCGCCATCCTGCTGGTTACAGCAGGAATCCTTCTTCCCGGATGTTCCGGTGCCCAGGATACTGCTTCGGATACGCCTGTCATCAAGGCAGGCAGCCGTACCGTAAAGCCGGATGATATTACCGAGTTTTACTGGACGACTGCCTCCTCCACATTTCCGCCGAACTATCAGAGATACCGGTTTTATATCGAAGATGGGGTGAAGTACTTTTTTCATGAAACACGGGAAGGAACGCAGTTTCCGCTTCAGGAAGAAGACATCACAGCCAGCGGCACAAAGACCCTGTCGGATGAGGAGTGGGATACGTTTTGCCGGCTTCTCGGCGGAGGCACGGTGAAAGCCCGCGAAGAGGATCTCTCCGCCGGCGACTCCGGGCCATGGCTGTATCTGTACTGGAAAAATGACAACGGAACAATCCAGGAGTATTCCTTTCCCGATTACGCGGCGCAGAAAACGTTTGAATCCTTCTGTATCAGTCTGACGCAGTCTTAAACAACCTGCCGCATCCATATAAAAACCCCCGGCTTCGGCTTCTTCCGCTGCCCGGGTTCCGTACAGAACCCGGCAAACGAGAAGGCAGTTCGAACGCGGAGGGTTTTTTCGTGTCAGTCAGATTCGTATTTGATCTTGTCCATCACGCTGATTTCATCCCCGAGCTGCACTTCAATCAGCTGCAGGACTTCGTCATCCGCGATGACTGTATGTTTCACCCCGGCTTTCATCCGGATCACATCACCGGGTTTGACTGCCTGCCGCACGCCGTCTGTGACAGCGGTCCCGCTTCCGGAGATCACGTTCCAGATCTCATCCCGGTGTTCATGCGCGTGATAGTTCATCCGGTGCCCGGGATTCAGCGTGACCTTTACGGTCATGGATGTTCCTTCCACATCCAGCACGCGGTAGCTTCCCCAGCTCTTCTCGGCATACATGATCTGTTGATGAATGTCGTCCACAAACGGTTTGATATAGGAACTCTGTTCCTTGTCGGAAACGAGAATGCCGTCCGGTGATGCGCTGATGACCGCATCCCGCAGCCCCATCGCTATAATCGGAACACCCAGTTCATTGATGACATGCACATTGGAACAGGTATCGTTCAGCCTCGCGTTTCCGACCACGGGCTCCTCCATCGCTTCCGTCAGGGTATTCCAGGTGCCGAGATCCTTCCACTGTCCGTTGAACCGCAGCACTGCGATATCCGGCTCCCGTTCCACCACCGCATAATCAAAACTGATCTTCGGCAATGTTTCATAGCGGTCAAACAGATCCTGATACCCGCTGTACCCGGTCAGCTCACGGGCACGGTCCAGGACATAAGACAGCCGGTATGCGAATACGCCGCCGTTCCAGAGTCCCCCTTCTGCGATATACCGCGCAGCCGTTTCCCTGTCCGGCTTTTCCTTGAAGGTCTTCACGCCGGATACGGTGTCTTTGGATGCCGGAATGATATAACCGTATTTTTCGCTCGGATAGGTCGGGTCGATCCCCATCAGAACCAGGTTCGCTGTTCCTTCCTTTGCCAGTCTGCCCAGTTCGTTCAGGGCTTCAAAATAATCCTCGTTTACATACGGGTCAACCGGGCACACAACAACCGCTTCCTCACGGTCAACCCCCTGCACATCATGCAGGTAGGCAGATGCCAGCGCAATCGCCGGAAACGTGTCTCTGCGGCAGGGTTCCGCACTGATTCCCACCGATTCCCCGAGCTGGTTCTGCAGGGCAGATACCTGGGTCATTGAAGTCGCAACGGTGACCACCGCGTCCGGATCCACCGTATGAATCTGACGGTACACCCGCTGCACCATTGACTCGTAT
>CAJOLG010000067.1 GCA_905235315.1 uncultured Solobacterium sp.
CATTCCCTGCAGGATACCATTCTGACCTTTCTGTTTGATTTTTCTCTTCCCGGGGCACTGCTTGCGCTGGCCGTCCCGGAAGACTTCCTTCGGGAGTATCTTTCCCTGACGCTGCACGGGTTTGTCTGGCATGCAATTCTGGTGTATATTGCGCTTTCCGTTCTGTACTCCGGCTTCGGTGATTTTTCCCGCCGCGGGTATTTCCGGGCGGCCGGTCTCTATCTGGGGCTCGCCCTTTGCGCAGTCGGTCTCAATGCGGTGCTTCAGCCGCTGGCCGTTTACGGCGGATCGCCGGATCTCTTCTATCTTTCGCCGTATATAAAAACCGGACAGATATTCTTCCGTGACATCGCAGAACGCTGGGGCATCCCTGCAGAACTGGTGATCTATGTCACGCTGTATCTGCTGGTATGCGCACTGTTTCATGCGGCAGTCCGGAAATTCCGTCCGGTTTCTGAATGATTCTGTATTGTCTGCTTATGCGGAGATAATCATGCGGTCATCATGGATTTCTTCCTTCATTTCCATCGTGACGCCGTTTACCTTGTATTTTCGAAGAACGAACATCGTAACCGTGGAGGTAACACCTTCGATCGGGGCCAGCTTGGAGCCCACGAAATCTGCAACCTCACGCATGGTTTTGGCATTGATACTGACGAGGAACTCCGAGGTTCCGCTCATCAGATAAAGACCTGAGACCTCCGGGAAACGCGCAATGCGTTCGGCAATCTTGTCATAGCCCGCATCCCGCTCCGGTTTGGCGCTGACACCGATGTACGCATCCACATGCTCGATATTGGCCTTGTCCCAGTTGACAACAGTATGGTAGCCGCAGATAATCTTGTCCTTTTCAAGGGCATCTTTTTCTTTCTGCACTGCTTCCTCGGTTTCGCCGAGGATATCCGCAAGATCGGTGATCGTTGCCCGCGGGTCATCCGCAAGCAGATTCAGTAATTTGATGGAATCCATATTCAGTTTTCCCCCTTATGTTCTTCCAGAAACGCCGCAATGCGCTTAAACGCTTCCCGCAGGTGCTCGATACTGTAGGCGTAGCTGATCCGCGCAAACCCTTCGCCCGCACTGCCGAACGCTGTGCCCGGCACAATTGCCACATGTTTTTCCTGCAGGAGCTTTTCACAGAATTCCTCGCTGCTCATACCGCTTGAAGTGATGTTCGGAAATACATAGAACGCACCTCTCGGTTCAAATGTTTTGAGGCCCATCTCATTGAGCTTCCGCACACAGTACTGCCGGCGCAGATCATACTGTTTCCGCATCTGTTCGACATCCTCATCACAGTCGCGCAATGCGGTGACTGCCGCAAACTGCGAGGTGGTCGGCGCGCACATGATGCAGCTCTGGTGAATCTTCAGCATCGCTGCGATCAGCGGTTCCGGCCCGCAGGCAAAGCCAAGACGCCAGCCGGTCATCGAGAAGGTTTTGGAGAATCCTCCTACCACGATGGTCCGCTCCTTCATGCCGTCAATGGCCGCAATCGACTCATACTTCATGCCGTATACGAGCTCGGCATAGATTTCATCCGAAAGCACGACCACATCGGTATCCTTCAGCACTTCCGCAATTTCAACCAGATCTTCATGGCGCAGAACCGCACCGGTCGGATTGTTCGGAAAGCCGAGGATAAGCAGCTTGGTTTTCGGGGTAATCGCATTTTTGATCTGTTCTGCGGTGATGCGGAAATCATTCTCTTCCAGGCAGGCCACATGGACCGGAACACCGCCGGTCAGCGTGGTGATCGGTTCATAGCTGACGTAACACGGCTCCGGGATGATTACTTCGTCTCCCGGTTCCACTAACGCCCGGACCGCAAGATCGATCGCTTCCGATCCGCCGACGGTGATGACCGTCTGGTCTGTCTCATAGGAGAGATCAAACTTCCGCTTCATATACACACAGATCTCTTCTCTTAATTCTTTCAGACCTGCGTTGGCAGTGTATTTGGTATGGCCGATTTCCAGCGAGTGGATCGCCGCATCGCGGATATCCCACGGCGTCTGGAAATCCGGTTCACCGACACCGAGTGAAATGCATTCCGGCATCTCGGCCGCAAGATCAAAGAACTTCCGGATTCCGGAAGGACGCATTTTTACTGCAGCGTCTGACAACAGTTTCTGATAATCCATAGTTTTTTACGCACCTTGCCCTCTATTATACACATTCCGCACTTGTACGAAACAGCTTCATAACCCTGACGCGACCCGGCAGGCGCATTTTTTTCTTCCCGGTTTGGCTGAGATTCTGCCCGTTCAAAAAACCCGGGAGTCCCCCGGATTCTGTGATGGAATTCCGATCTTTCGTTATCGGTCTTTGAAGGGCGTTGTGTCGGGACTGTGCATCCGGCAGCGGCCGCAGGGTTCTAGTTTACGAGCAGATCTTCCAGTTTCTTTGTTTTGTTCAGAACATTCAGATCGATATAGGTTTCTCCGCCGGAATACCCTTTCAGTTCTCCCCGGTTCAGATACTGCCAGATATACCAGTCATCCCTGTAGTTCCAGCTTAAGGGCGTGTATAAACTGGACATCCATTTTCTGTATTCGTCAAACTCCCCTTTCAGGTATTTGTCATATACATCAGACCGGGTGTAAATCATGGGCTTTACACCGTATTCCTGTTCGATGCGTTCCACATACGCACGCAGTTCCCGTACCACATCTTCTTTTTCGGGCGGGTTTTCTTCTTTGTCACCGTAATACTCCACATCAACGACCGGCAGCAGTCTTCCCTTCAGATCAGGGCCCACCTGCTCAATGAAGTTCTCCGCCTGCGTTTTTCCTTCGCTGTCATACGAAAAGAAATGATATGCGCCGGAGGGCAGTCCGGCTTCTTCCGCGTTCTTCCAGTTTTCCGCAAACCTGGAATCCTTATGCGTGCTGCCTTCCGTCGCCTTGATATAGATGAACTCTATATTCTGAGCCTTCAGCACATTCATATCAATGTCCGCCTGATATGCGGAGACATCAACACCGATCGTACTGTTTTCTTCATTCACAAACCATTTATTGATAAAGACCTTCTTCTGCTTGGCCAGAATAAATACGGTCAGAAAGACCGCCGCAAAAATCACTGCCAATAATCCCAATATCATTCCAAACAGTTTTCCGCTTTTTTTCATATCGCCATGTCACTTCGTAACCAGATCCCGCAGCGGGGATGCGCATCCGCACTCCCCCGCAGTGTTCTGTTTTTAATCCCGTCTTTCTCCTGCAGGAAGCGCGCCTGCTTCCAAACGCTGTCCTCCGATTTTCAGCACATCAATATCCGAGGCGTTTACCTTATCCTGATCCGCCTGGTTTTCACTGACCGAAGACAGTGTCCCATCCAGCTGCCGGCGGATACTTTCGGCGCGGCGTTCACAGAACTTCTGCAGGGTTTCACAGCCGATCCGGAATTCTTCCGCGGAATAGAACGCAGTGGGGTCTTTTTCCACATACGGCTTCAGAAGCGCATACGTCTCATTCAGTTCATTCGCAAACGCACCGCTTTCAAACCAGGAAGACACAAAGGAATCCATCTCATCATGGTACTGACGGCGATAGGTGTCATCCGCCTCGATCCACCGCCACATAGGGCGTTCTTCTTCCGCCGGGCCGATCAGCGGCGAATCCATTCCAAGATTAATCAGATCCGTCGGATCATCCAGCGCTTCTTCCCCGACAGCGGCTATGAATGTACCGAATGCGGAATTGTAATCCCATGGAATCAGCGAGAGCCGGCCGTTGTTTTCATGCAGAACAAGGTTATGCGGCATCTCCCCGGTATAGCTGTCATAGTTCAGCAGGAAATTATGCACCGCAAAATACCGGATGATTTCCGTTGTGTCCAGATACCTGTTCAGATCTGTTCCTTCCGACAGCGCCTTCATCGCCCGGATGACTGCCCTGTCATCTTTTTCCGTTGTCTTTGTCTTTGCGTTTTTAAAGATATCGGGGTAGCTTTCCGGATCATCATCGATATACCGGAGGTCTGACCCGAGCGACCGGCCGCCGACGGTAAGACCGTTCTGGAGAATCTCCTGCACCGCTTCGGGGTTCAGCTCCATGTCTTTGCTTTCAGGTTTGTAGATGACGCCCTTCCCCCGGAATTCCCGTTCCAGAAAACTCTGGCTTTCATCTTCCACCGCAAGATACAGGCCGCGGTCTTCCCCGTTGACCGTAAGCCAGATATAGCTTACCAGCGGCGAGGGAACACCGGCATGCGCGAACATGCGGTAACTGAGATAATCCATCATATAAGTCCTGTCACTGAATCCGTTATTCAGATCCAGGGTGTTCAGGCCGTGAAACGTCTGCCCTTTCTGGAATTTGCCGAAATTCACTTTGAAGCTGTACCGGGAGCTGTCCGGATCCGCCGCCACAAAGAAGAGACTGGAGTTTCCTTTCGTCGCAAAGGAAACATCATTCAGGGTTTCGCCGTCAATCGTGATATCGGCGTGATATTTCGTCTTCTCTGTCGGATGTTCCAGAAGGTCCTTCCAGTCCGCCTCCGAAAGATCGATATCGATCTTATGAACAACCCCGGACTGAAACAGCGTCGTTTCATATTCCGGCGCTTTGTCACAGCCGCTCAGAACCGAGCACAGTATGACGCATATTCCAATCAGAACTGAACGAACTTGTTTCATTTGTTTCAGATCCTCCATCCTGTTCATTGTCTGCACCGTTCTCCCGGATTGTCCCATAGAGGGAGTATCCCGGTGCCGGTTGGTTAATTTTCAGTATATCAGAACCTTCCTATAAAGAACCGGATCGTCACCCCTGCCGCAAAAAAAGATATGCCTCGCATATCTTTTTGTGTCAGTCTTCTCGGGTGATGTCCGCAAATTCTGCCTTCACAAGCTCCGCAAGCGCCTGGGGATTCACTTCCACCTGCGCGCCGACTTTTCCGCCGGAAACACAGATCGTATCAAACAGCACTGCCGTTTCATCGATCCAGGTGCGGAACGGTTTCTTCATGCCCACCGGTGAACAGCCCCCGTGCACATATCCCGTCAGCCCGAACAGTTCTTTCTGCGGAATCATTTCAACGGACTTTACACCCGCAGCTTTTGCGGCTTTTTTAAGATCCAGCTTTGCCTGAACAGGTACACAGAACACATAGTGATTCCGGTCATCCCCGGCGGTTACCAGCGTTTTGAATACCGCATCGGGATCCTGCCCGCACTTCTGTGCGACCGAGATGCCGTCGATCCGGCCGTCTTCCGTATCATAGGTATGCATCTCGTACGGTACACCGGCTGTCTCCAGCTGGCGCATCGCGTTGGTTTTAATTTCCTTTGTCTTTGCCATATCACTCGCTCAGAAGAATCCGGTCATTGTCGAATTCCTTTCCTGCCTGATCATGGAACATCCGCATCAGATCCTGGATCGTAAGATCCTTCCGCTCATCCCCCGTGATGTCGACAACGATCCGGCCGTTCGCCATCATCAGGGTGCGGTTGCCGATACTGACCGCCTGTTTCAGGTTATGTGTAACCATCAGACAGGTCGTATGGTTCTCCTCCGTGATCTGACGGGTAAGCACCATGATTTTCTCTGCGGCCTGCGGATCCAGGGCAGCGGTATGCTCATCCAGAAGCAGTATTTTGGGCGGGACCAGCGTAGCCATGAGAAGCGTCAGGGCCTGACGCTGTCCGCCGGAAAGCGTTCCGACCGGCGTATTCATCCGGTCTTCGAGGCCCATATCCAGCTGTTTCACCTTTTCCCGGAAGAACTCCCGCTCTTTCTTTGTGATGTGGCTGAACGGATTGGTATTAATATCCGCACGCAGATATGCAAGCGCAAGGTTTTCCAGAATCGTCATATGCGGCGCCGTTCCCTTCAGCGGGTCCTGAAACATCCGGCCGATATATCTGGAACGCACATAGTCCGGTTCGAATGTGATATTGCGGCCGTCCAGCAGGATCCGCCCGCTGTCTGCGAGAAACACGCCGGAGATCGCATTGAACAGGGTGCTCTTGCCGGCACCGTTGGAGCCGACGACCGTGATGAAATCTCCGTCGTTTACCGTCAGGGAAAGATTGTCCAGCGCCACTTTTTCATTTACGGTTCCGGGATTGAAGACTTTGGAAACATTCTGTATCTCAAGCATCCTGCTTCATCTCCCTTCTGGCTCTGGCCTTTACGGCCATCCCCTCTTTTACGTAAGGGGCGGCAATCGCCGCTGCGACAATCACTGCGGTCATCAGTTTCAGGCCTTCGATCGGAATGATGCGGGTCTGAAGAACGATGGCATAAATGAAGCGGTAAATAATATTTCCGACGAGACACGCAATAATATTGCGGGTGATGGAGCGGCGGCCGTTGATCACCGTTTCACCGATGATCAGCGTCGCAAGACCAATCACCACAATACCGGTGCCGGCATTGATGTCGGCGCTCTTCTGAAGCTGGCCGGCAAGCGCACCGGAAAGCGCGGTAAAGCAGTTGGCGAACGTCAGGCCGACGGTGATCATCAGCTTCGGATTGATGGAAGATGCACTGACCATATCACGGTTGTCTCCGGTTGCGCGGATGGAAAGACCGAGCCGGGTGCGCAGAAACAGCCGCATGATCACCATGCATACAACCGAAATAAACGCGGAGAGAATGATCGCATACCAGCTTCCGCCGATCCCGGTTGCCCGGAACAGCGTGAAGACCGTCTCCTGTTTGATCAGGCTGACATTGGAGCTCCAGCCCATCGCCATCAGGTTGATCGTGTAAAGACCGGTATTGGTGATAATACCGGCAATAATCGAAGGAACACCAAGCCGGGTCTGCAGAAACGCGGTCACAAAGCCCGCGCACCCGCCGGCGAGAAACGCAAGAAAAAGGCCGAGGATGGGATGGCCTGCGGCGGCGGTGGAAACCGATACCGCCATGCCGAGCACAAAACATCCGTCGGTCGTAAGATCCGCAATGTCAAGAACCCGGTAGCTCAGGAACAGGGCCAGAGCTACCAGGCTGTAGATGCATCCGAGTGATAAAGCAGTTTGTGCAATATGAAGCATTTGATCCTCCGATCAGCTGATTAGTCTTCGGTTGTCACTACCTCAACGAGTTCGCCGAAATCTTTCAGAACTTCGTAGTTGATGCCGAGCGCTTCTGCGGTTTCGGTGTTGACCGTAACGATTCCGCCGTCCATGAGATAGTAGTCTTTCAGGCCGTCCATTCCCTTGGTGATCGCTTCAAACGCAAGATCTGCAGTCTTTTTTCCAAGTTCTGTGTAGTTGACACCGCAGGTTGTGAATGCGCCGTTGCGTACAAAGCTGTCTGCGCCGGTGTAGTGCGGGATGCCTGCTTCTGCGAACATCGGGGCAATCGCAAGCTCCGCTGCCATAATAACATTGTCGGTCGGGGTAAAGACCGCGTCAACCTTCTCTCCGATCAGGGAAGAAGCCGCCTGAATGACTTCGTCATTGGTATTGCCGTTGGCTTCCACATATGCAATGCCGTTTTCATCGAGGAATTTTTTCGCTTCTTCGATCGGCTTTGCGGAGTTGGCTTCCGACTTGGAATAAAGGAGACCGATTTTTTTGATCTGCTTGTTCTGGGTGAACATCATCTGCATGATGAGTTCGGTATTGAGCGCATCGCTTGTGCCGCTGACATAGCTGATGCCGGTAAGCTCCGCCGCTTCCGGATCCGAAATCGCCGCATAGACGACCGGAGTCTCGGTATCGCCGGCAGCCGCAGTCATGGTCTGCGCCGCAAGGGTCGCAATCGGGATGATCACATCCACCTTGTCCGCAATCGCCTGGGAGCCGATCTGCTGCAGTGTTGTCTGGTCATTCTGTCCGGAATAGACATCGCCGTAATCAATCACAACGCCGTTCTGTTCCGCAAGCGCATCAAGTTCTGCGGTGATCGCATTGGCAATCTCATCAAGGGACGCATGGTCGAGCTGCTTTACAACTGCTACCTTATATACCGTTTTCCCGGCCTCCGATTCATTGCCTGCAGGTTCTCCGGCTGCGGTACCGGAACCGCATGCGGTCATTGTGAGCGCCAGCAGCGCTGCCATAGCTGATTTCATGATGTTTGTGGTTTTCATTTCTTTTCCTCCTGTCCCGGGCGGCAGATGAACCTCAGAATTGCCATCTCCTGAGAACGAAAAACTCCCGCCCTACATGGGACAGGAGTTGATCAGACTACTGCGATACCACCCAACTTGACGTTTTTCCTCAAAACGTCCGCTCGCTTTGCGCACCATCATACGCATCTGATTGATAACGGGTTAGAATCCCGTCCTTCCTACTTGGATGCCCGTTCAGTCGGCCCTGATGAAGTCCATTCCTCCGGTTTCCGCCTGCTCCCTTTCCACCGCCCGGGAACTCTCTTGAGGCCTCATTCCGACATACTCGTCTTCGTCATCGGTTTGTATATGACAAAATTATTCCCGATTCCCAAAATCCTGTCAACTGAAATCGGACCGTGATTTTCAACTTTGTTTCAGAAAACAATCTGAAATATGAAAATAATTTTCATGTTCTGTGCAATGCACGCAAGTTATAATACTTTTTGAGTTTAAATGCATTAACAGGTTAGGAGGACGATT
>CAJOLG010000068.1 GCA_905235315.1 uncultured Solobacterium sp.
CAGGCTTCATGCGTCAACCGGAAGTATTCAACTTTCCTGGAAATCTCTGTACTTCTACATGAGGTCGCTTCCCCGGTCCCCCTTGACCGCATCACAAGCAGTCTTTGTATTCGTAAAGATATCGTTTGCGTAATATTCAAATAGACTATAATGAAGATGACCTCTGCCTGACACTGCAGGCATCTGCCGAAACCCATAATGGACTGTGTGTGAGCATTGCGGCGAAGGAAACTGAACGTTGAAATGGATAAAGGAGAAATAACATGGAAGATAACAAAGTACTGACGGAAGAAGAGGAAGAACAGGTCAATGGCGCAGCCTCTGCCGGTTTTACCCCTAATGCAAAGATGAAGATAAAATTCTGCCCGAACTGTAATTCAACTGACGTCAAGGAAAAGACATTCACCGTTGATGAAAACAATAAATTCAAGGTTGTCTATCAATGCAATTCCTGCGGCTATGTGTGGGAAGCCTATCCCACACCAGTTGTGCCGGGTTTTACCTCAATCGACAAATAAGCAAAAACCAGCATGCAATTCCTAAGCGGTCTGAACTGGCCGCTTTTCTGTAACGAACGCGGGATTTCTGTTTCCATTCGGCAGAACCCCATGGGTTGTCAGAGTATTTGAATTTATGAATATTGAGAAAACAAGACAATACTATGCGCAGCTGACAGAGGAAGATATCTGTGACTGTGCATATTGCCAAAACTATGTGAACGAAGTCCGGGCTGCCTATCCGGAACTTGCGGCTTTCCTGAACAGCCTCGGCATAAACATCGAGAAACCATTCGAAGCGATCCCGATCGGACCGGCAGACGGACAGATGCTTTACAGCGGTGTCCAATATGTTGTCATAGGTTCAAAGGATGACTTCAGGGAAACGATGATCGGGGACGTCCGTGTGGTTATTGCGGATTCCCATCCCATGACACACATCCTGCAGGATCATTTTGTCATTGAGATTGCGCCGGTTTCTCTCAGGTGGAGTGAAGAAGCGTAACTCCCCTTGGCACAGAATAAAAACAGCATCGAAGCAGACACCGTTATGGATGTCGATGTTCCGGGGTGGCTGTTGATTCTGACAGATATGCGGAAGGACAGATTCCGAATTGTGCAGTACAGGAAGGAAGCGTATGGATATCGAACACGTTTTTAACAAGAAATGGAAAACCATGATCATACCGGCGATTGCGGTATCCTTCCTGGCCGGCTGCGGCAGCCCGGATACCGATTCCGTCACGGCGGAACCGGAACCAACCACAGAGAACGAAACGATACCGGAGGAAGAACCAATGAAAACAAACGAAGAACAGGAAAGAATGCTTGAAGTCGGCAGGGTGCGCCTTTCCGTAAAAGAAGCAGGCAGCGGCCCCGATATGATTCTCATTCACGGAAGAACGCTTGCCAAAGAAGACATGGATCCGCTGTTTGATCACTACCGGGACTCGTATCACGTTGTAAGTTACGATGTCCGCGGACACGGTAAAACAGAGTCCGGCGGAGAATGCACACTCGATGATCTCTCCGATGATCTTGTGGGACTCATAAATGCCTATCAGCTCGAAAAGCCGGTTGTGATCGGGTTTTCCATGGGCTCCTATATTGCGCTGCGGACGGCGGAACGATATCCGGATCTATTTACCGGCATCGTGCTCATCGGAACCCGCGGGAAAGGACACGTTACCCAGTTTTCCATCTCCGACGAGGTCGCAGAGGCGATGCAGAGCTTTGATAACATGACCGATATCGCAAACGCAAAGGCCACGGTACCTTCCCTTGTGCTCAGCGGGGAAAAGGACTTCATTAATCCGCCCGAAGAAGGCAGGAAGGTGGCAGATGCCCTGCCGGATGCGGAATTCAAACTTGTGCCGGATGCCCAGCATGAAGCCTACCGCACAAACCCGGAGTTTGTGTTTGAAGAAACCGACGCATTTCTTAACCGCCTTTCCCTGGCACAACGCAGTGAATGATGCGGTAACGCCGCAGGACAGGAATATTTGCCTGCCGCCGTTATCCCGTCACACCATAAAACAGCCCGCGGTTCATGCGGGCTGTTATTCGTTTTAAGATATCCGGGTCCCGGCGGTCAGTCCGTTCCGTTCCCCTGTGTTTTCTCCCGGTTGCGGCGGTAGATGATTGCCATGCCCTTTCCGGCAAGGTCAGGGTCATACAGGTCGATCACATCCGTCTCGTCCGCAATCACCCTTCCGAGGCCTCCGGTCGCAATGACCAGCGCATCCGGATCATTCAGTTCTTTCTTCATGCGGCGGATGATATATTCCACCTGCCCGATATAGCCGTACACAACCCCCGCCTGCATGCCGGCAATCGTGTTCTTCACAAGAATGCTTTCCGGCTTTTTGATTTCGATTTCCGGCAGCTTTGCGGTCTGGGACGTCAGCGCGGTCGCGCCGGTCTCGAGACCCGGAGCGATGACCGTGTACTGGAAGACAGCGTCTTCCGAAATATAATCGAAGGTTGTCGCAGTTCCGAAGTCCACGATGATGCAGGAACGATGATACGTGTAATAGGCTGCGGCACAGTCCACGATCCGGTCTGCCCCCACTTCCTTGGGGTTGTCCGTACGGATCGAGATTCCGGTACGGATGCCCGGGCCGATGATAATCGGCTCCTTCAGAAGATATTTGCGGATACTGGAGGTCAGGGAATACATCACCTTCGGAACAACCGATGAAATAATGACATCCTGAATGTTGTCCCGCGTCAGCTCATTCGTTGCGAGAAACTCCCGGATGCAGAGCCCGAACTCATCACTGGTCCGGGGTGTCCGGGTGGTAAGACGGAACCCGGCAATCGCATTGTGATTGTCATCGGGCAAAAGATCCATCTTGATGTGCGTATTTCCCACATCAATCGTAAGCAGATACATCATTATCTTTCTCCCGCGATGATCTTCAGAATCTCTTCTGCCGTATCATCTTTGCTTAACAGCCCGAGTTCGGTCGTATCTGATTCCGAGATCACGGTCACCACATTGGTATCGCCCGCAAATCCTGCGCCTTCCTGGCGGAGGCTGTTGGCGACGATGTAATCACAGTTCTTGGAACTCAGTTTGCGGCGGGAGTTCGGAATCAGATCTTCGGTCTCCATCGAGAAGCCGACAAGGATCTGCCCGGCCTGCTTGTGTTCCCCGAGCGTTTTCAGAATATCCGTCGTCCGTGTGAGATCCAGGGACATTCCGCCGTCCTGTTTGTGAATCTTTTCCTCGGCTGTTGTGCACGGCGTATAGTCCGCAACGGCGGCGGAAAGAATCATGATATCCATGTCCTTCTGACGCGGAAGCACCGCATCGGCCATATCCTTTGCGGAAGTGACCTTCACCATCTGCACGCCCCGGATATCCGCAAGCAGCGTCTTTCCGGCAACGAGCGTTACCTCAGCCCCGGCATTGCGCGCTGCCCTGGCAAGTGCATAGCCCATCTTTCCGCTGGAATGATTGGTAATATACCGTACCGGATCGATTGCCTCACATGTCGGGCCTGCCGTGATCAGAACCCGCCGCCCGGTCAGGTATTTTTCGGTATGAAGCACTTCCTTGACGGCGTCTTCAATGTCGGCCGGTTCCGGCATTCTTCCCTTGCCGGTGGTTCCGCAGGCAAGATACCCGCTTCCGCTTTCGAGAATGTGCATCCCGTACTGTTCACATTTCTTCAGATTCGCCTGGGTGATCGGGTTTTCCAGCATGGCGGTATTCATCGCGGGAACGATCAGCTTTTCGCAGGTACTCGCAAGAAATGTCGTCGTAAGCATATCGTCTGCGATCCCGTTGGCGATCTTTGCGATGATGTTGGCGGTCGCCGGGGCGATCACAAAAGCGTCTGCCTTCTGTGCCAGGCTGATGTGATGCACATCCGGGGTGTAATCGGTCGTGAACATATCGAGGATCACCTTCTGTCCCGAAAGACTCTGCATCGTCAGCGGCGTGATGAATTCCTGCGCCTCCTTTGTCATCAGAACATGCACTTCGTATCCCTGCTTATGCAGAGAGGATACAAGCGTACAGATCTTATATGCGGCGATACCCCCTGTTACCCCGACCAGAACACACGGATTATTTGTCATAGAACCCCATCCTTTCCATTGCGGGTTTCAGCGCTCTGACAAGGGCCGGAATCACAATGGTCGCAAGGATGATTTCCAGGATTCCGTTCGAAGTCAGAACCGTAATGATCACAGCGCCGACCCCGATGCCTGCCGCATCGGCATATGCCTTGCCGAAGAACAGCCAGATCGAACCCATGACAAACAGGGTGTGGATCAGGGTGTTGAGTGCGGCGGAAACCGCAGACGCTGTGGTTCTCGATTTGTTTAATTTACGAACTGCACGATAGATATAGAATGACAGCACGCCGAGTGTGATCCGGGGCACAAATGCGATAAACAGGCTCCAGAAATTGCCGGACACGCCGCCGATGGTAATAAACGGGCTGAAGCAGAAACTTGTGATGCCCGGCGCGAAGGTTGCCTTTAACATGCTGGTAAGACCGAAGACAAAGCCCATCAGCGCGCCGTAAACCGGGCCGAGTACGATACCGGCCAGAATGACCGGCAGATGCATTGTCGTGATGTTGATGGCGCCGACGGGAATATACCCGATCGGGGTCACTGCCATGAGGATCTCTATTGCGACAAAAAAAGCCGCCAGAGTCAGCTGCTGCGTACGTTTTCTGTTTTTGTTCATAATCTTCCCTCCTGCCGCTCTCAATGGATGCAGCGAAACCAGAAAATAAATGCTGAAAGCGGGATGTTTTTGAAAATCCATGCAGTGTCACGGTTTTCCCCGCCAATCACAATATAATCAGTTTTTTCACAGTTTACAAGGGATACAGAACAGAAAACGCGTGCCCCCTTTCCCGGAAGACACGCGATATTCAAAACGAATGATGTATTGTTCTCAGTCGCTGTACGTAAAGTCGATATCGCTCATGTTCTTTTTGAGCACTTCGGCGGAAGCGGCCAGCGCATCCCGTTCTTCTTCGCTCATGGAAATCGGAACCAGGGACTCGATGCCGTTGCGGCAGACAATTGCGGGAACCGAGAGCGCGCAGCCGTCAATTCCGTATTCGCCGTTGAGCACAACGGAAACCGGCATAACGGATTTTTCATCCTTGGCAATCGCCTTGCAGATACGGGATACGGACATGCCGATCCCGTAGTAGGTGGCGTGCTTCTTGGCAATGATCTCATACGCACTGTTCTTGACATCATTGCTGATTTCCTTCTGGGCTTCTTCAAAGTCAATCTCACCCATACTGCGAAGTGCGAAGAAGTCGGCCAGCGGAACACCGGAAACATCCGCGTTGCTCCAGCAGACGATTTCGCTGTCGCCGTGTTCGCCGACGATATATGCATGAATGTTGCGGCTGTCAACATCAAGCTTCGTCGAAAGCAGCGTACGCAGACGGGAGGTATCCAGCACGGTTCCGGAACCGAACACCCGTTTTTCACCCATACCGCTTGTCTTTGCCGCATAGTACGTAAGGATATCGACCGGGTTGGCCACCACCAGCATGATGCCCTCCGGTTTGCGTGCCCGGATCTCCTTCATGATGCCGGAGAAGATGGAAACGTTCTTATGAATCAGGTCCAGGCGGGTTTCCCCCGGTTTCTGGGCTGCACCTGCCGTCACAACGATGATCGCGGCGTCCGCGATGTCATCATACGTTCCGGCATATACCCGCATCGGATTCGTCAGGGCTGTGCCGTGGCTGATATCCATTGCCTCGCCTTCGGCCTTATCCTGATTGACATCAAGCAGCACCATTTCCGAAAACTGTCCGCTCTGCATAATCGCAAACGCACTGGTTGCGCCGACAAAACCGCAGCCGATCACAGCTACTTTTCGATGATTAACAGTCATGATATTTGTTGTCTCCTTTCAGATCTGCTGTTGTATTAACACTATTATAAACTGACTTTCCCCGCAGCCGCCACTGAAGTGTTTCCCACCGGGTACAGAAATGGGTTTCCTGTCTGCAGGAACGAAAAAAGAGCTGCGCATTTCTGCGCCGCTCTTACGTTTGAAGCAATTCTCTGCGAATCAGAACTCGAGGTTCTTCTGGGAATCCTTCGCAAATACATGCGCGACAGCCCCATCAAATGTGAAGCTGATGTCGGAACCCATGGAGTAGCTCTTGTTGCCCTTGAGATCAAGTGTCGGAACGATGATAACACCGTCTTTGCCGCACGCATTGATGTGCAGATGAACTGCCGATCCCATAAGCTCGGATACGTCAACCTTGCCGGTGATCATCTTGCCCGGCTTTTCCTCGAGGGAAATGTGATCCGGACGGACACCGACGGTTACATCCTGTGCTTCCACAAAGTGATCTGCGAGGTTCTTCTGCTTCTCAGGAGAGAGTTCGATTACCGCGTCTTCTACCTGAACGGAATACTTGCCGTCTGCAGAACGGAGCAGTTTGCCGTCATAGAAGTTCATCTGAGGAACACCGATGAATCCGGCAACGAACATGTTCACAGGATCGTCATAGACTTCCTGCGGCGTTCCGATCTGCTGGATGACACCGTCCTTCATGATGACGATGCGGTCACCGAGCGTCATCGCTTCGGTCTGGTCGTGTGTAACGTAGATAAATGTTGTGTTGATTCTCTGTCTCAGTTTGATAATCTCGGCACGCATCTGGTTTCTCAGTTTTGCGTCGAGGTTGGAGAGCGGCTCATCCATGAGGAGAACCTTCGGCTCACGAACGATCGCACGTCCGATCGCAACACGCTGTCTCTGACCACCGGAGAGTGCCTTCGGTTTCCGGTCAAGATACTGTGTGATGCCGAGGATTTCTGCCGCCTGATCCACTGCTCTGTCCATCTCTGCCTTCGGTACTTTCCGAAGCTTGAGCGGGAATTCCATGTTCTGACGTACTGTCATGTGCGGATACAGCGCGTAGTTCTGGAATACCATCGCAATGTCTCTGTCTTTCGGAGCGACGTCATTCATCAGCTTGTCGTCGATGTAGAGTTCGCCCTTGGAAATCTCTTCGAGACCTGCGACCATTCGCAGTGTTGTGGACTTACCGCATCCGGAAGGACCGACCAGAACGATGAATTCCTGGTCCGCAATCTCCAGATTGAAGTCCTGTACGGCAAGAACGCCTTCCTCTGTTACTGTGAGGTTCGTCTTCTTCTTTGAGTCGCCGCTGTTCGGGTAAATCTTAACGATGTGTCTAAGTGATACTGTTGCCATAGTCTTTCTCCTTGCCCCTTTCTGTATAGTTTTAGAAAGAATTATGAAGTTCCCGCGTCGATGAACCCGCGCCGCAGATTTTCTCTGCGTTCCGCATCCACAGAAATAACCTTCGGCGGTTTCACCCAGCTGCGAAACTTACTGGCGAGGCGCCTGATTGCGCACGCCAAATGGCAGCGCTTTCATGGCTCCTATACCCGGAATTATAAACCATATCTTTCCGGCGGTATACACCTTTTATTTTGGCTTTTTAACAAAAAATACAGATTTTTTACGGAACAGTTTCAGATATCGCCGGATGCAGGGTATGGGGGCATACGCCTTTCCTGAAAAAACAATGAGCCGAACGTTTCCCATCCGTCATTCGGCTCATTGTCTCCCGTTTTTTCGTTCTCCGGCTGCTCAGGCTGGCTGTGCCGCAAATCCGTGCGGTTCGTTCTTCCCTGCCGGAAGATCCGTCATACTGTACAGACTCAGCGCCAGCGTTGAGAAGTTATGAAGATAGGCAGCCGTCGCCGGCGGCAGGATGCCAAAGACTCCCAGCAGAATCAGGCCGGAGTTAAATCCGGCGATTACCCGGTAGTTGAACCGGATCCGCTTCTGAAGCTGTTCTGCGATATCCCGCAGAACGAGAAGTTTTTCCAGATTCTCTTCTGTGATCGTAATATCTGCGATCTCGCGGGCAATTGCGGCGCCGGTGCTTACCGCAATGGCCGCATCTGCGTCCGCAAGCGCCGGGGTGTCATTGACACCGTCACCGATCATCAGAACCTTTCGGCCTGCCTGTTTCTCGCTCTTAATGAAATTCGCCTTGTCTTCCGGAAGCACTTCCGAATAGACGCGCATGGTGCCGAGCTTTTTTGCGACAGACTGCGCAGTGCGGTCGCTGTCACCGGTCATCATAACCGTATTAATTCCCTTCGCATTCAGCGCACGAATAACCTCTGCGCTTTCCTCCCGGATCGGGTCTTCAATACAGATGACCGCCGCAAGCTTCTTTCCGATGGAAAGATACAGATGGGAATACTCTTCTTCAATCGCGTTGAAGCGGTCCGTCTCCCCTTCCGGCACCCGGCATTTTTCATCTTCAAAGACAAAGTGATAGCTGCCGATCAGCACGCGTCTTCTTCCGACATGGCTGACGATGCCGTGAGCCACGACATATTCCACATTGGAATGCATCTCATCGTGTTCAATTCCGCGGGCGGCTGCTTCCTCAACAACCGCATTGGCAATGGAATGCGGGAAATGCTCTTCCAGACATGCGGCCAGCCGCAGGACCTCCGTTTCATCATTTCCGCCGAAGGTAACGATCTTGGCAACTTTCGGCCGGGAAGCCGTTAACGTTCCGGTCTTGTCAAAGACAATCGTCTCCGCATCGGCGACCGCATCCAGGAACTTTCCGCCTTTGACGCGGATTCCGTCTGCGCTTGCCTGACGCATCGCGGACAGCACCGCGATCGGCATACAGAGTTTCAGGGCGCAGCTGTAATCCACCATCAGAACAGCGACCGCTCTTTCCGCATTGCGGGTAATCAGCCAGGTAAGTGCGGTTGCGGCGAGACTGTACGGCACCAGGCGGTCCGCAAGCAGCGCTGCCTTCACTTCACTTTCACTTTCGAGCTTCTGCGATTCTTCAATCATCTGAACGATCCGGTCATAGCGTCCGCTTCCGGAAGCGCTCTTCACTTCGATGACAATATCGCCTTCTTCAATAACCGTGCCTGCATAGACATAGGCGCCGCTCGATTTGGCGACAGGCAGGGATTCTCCGGTCAATGAAGACTGGTTCACTGCCGCATCGCCGGATACCACCGTTCCGTCCAGCGGAATCACACTGCCGGTGCGGATATGGATCTTTTCACCGCTTTCGACATCCTGTACCGGAACCGCCACCTCGGTTCCGTCGTCGGTCACAAGCCAGACTTTATCGACATTGAGCGCCATGGATCTTGCAAGGTCATCGACGGATTTCTTGTGTGTCCACTCCTCGAGGATCTCACTGAGACCCAGTAAGAACATGACAGAGGACGGGGTATCGTAATCCTTCCGGACCAAAGAAACCGTGATACTGACAGCGTCCAGTACAGACACATCGATCGATCCGCTCAGTACGCTCCGGATGCCGGGCAGGATATACCGTATTGCCTTGAGCGGCACAAGCGCATGCCGGATCGGAATCGGAAGGAAGAGCCGCGTGAAAACGCGTTTCATGACATGAAAGATCACCTGTTCTTCATACTCATGCATCAGCGCCCTTCCGGACTTCTCCGGAGCCGGGCCGGCTGTTTCATAATCAAATTCCGCAAGCGCACGTATCACGTCATCCCGCTCGCCGTCATACCGGATCACGGCATTTCCGGTGCGGTCATTCACCTTCACATCGGTAATTCCGTTTACTTTTCTCAGGCCGTATTCCAGCGCATCCGCCTGATCCATCGTCATGCGGAACTGCGCCATGTGGACTCGCATGCGTCCCCGGCTTTCATGACAGATCCTGCACTGCATGAAAACCGCTTACGCTTTCTTGTCTTCTGCCGCTGCGAGTACGGCACGCGCATCCGCGATCATCTTCGCTTCTTTTTCCACAGCGCGCTGTTCGTTGATCGCTTCGGCATCTTCCCGGATATCCTCACAGTTTTCCTTCAGGCTTTCATAGGTTTTGGCCACTTCATTCACCCCGCGCATTACCGCCGCAGTGCAATGGGTATACACCTTTTTTGCGTCATCACTTGTAAGAATTTTTACTCCTGCGGTGCCGAGCAGTACACCGTATGCAAGAAATCTCGATCTAACCCAACTCATAATTCTGTCCTCCTTTTCGTGATTTTCTATAACGCACATAAGGATGCCCCGGCATCCTTATGTAAACGTTCTGTTTTAACTGCAGATTATGCGTGAACTGCTTCCAGCTTGACCGCTTCCTTATACGGACGGACCAGCAGCCAGATGCCGAGTGCGAGCACCGCAATCGCAAGAATCGTGAAGACGCTGAATCCAACCTGTCCGCTGATCAGGCCGCCGATCTGATAGATGATCAGCGCAGCCGCATATGCGAAGCCGCATTCATACGCAATCGCAAACAATGTCCACTTCGCGTTGTTCATTTCCCGCTTGATCGCACCGATTGCGGCGAAGCACGGAGCGCACAGCAGGTTGAATACGAGGAACGAATACGCCGAGAGTGCAGTGTAATCTGCCTGCAGGTTTGCCCAGATCTCTTCTCCGTTTTCGGCTACTTCGCCGCCGTACTTGTAGAGAACTCCGAAGGTCCCGACAACATTTTCTTTCGCGATCAGACCTGTGACCGTTGCGACTGCCGGCTTCCAGGTGCCCCATCCCAGCGGGACGAACAGCCATGCGAATGCGTTGCCGAACCCGGCAAGGAGCGAATGTTCCATGAAGTCCTCTTCCGGCAGCATCCGGAACGCGCCTTCATAAACACCGAAGTTGGAAAGGAACCAGACAAGAATCGTCGCCAGCAGGATGATTGAGCCCGCCTTTTTGATGAAGGACCAGCCGCGCTCCCACATGGAATGCAGGATCGAGGAAAGGGTCGGCATATGATATTCCGGAAGCTCCATGACAAACGGAGCCGGTTCGCCTGCGAAACGCTTTGTCTTCTTGAGGATGATACCGGAGATGACGATCGCCGCAACCCCGAGGAAGTAGGCAGACCATCCGACCCATGCGGAATCGCTGAACATCGCACCTGCGATCAGAGCGATGATCGGAAGTTTCGCTCCGCACGGAATAAAGGTTGTGGTCATGACCGTCATCCGGCGGTCACGTTCGTTTTCGATCGTACGGCTTGCCATGACGCCCGGAACGCCGCATCCGGTACCGATCATCATCGGGATGAAGGATTTGCCGGAGAGACCGAACTTCCGGAAGATACGGTCCATGATGAATGCGATACGTGCCATGTATCCGCAGCCTTCCAGCAGCGCCAGGAAGAAGAACAGAACGAGCATCTGCGGCACAAAGCCGATGACCGCGCCGACACCGGCAACGATACCGTCAATAATCAGTCCGTAGAGCCAGGATTCTTCTGCCACACCGATAGCCGTAAGCAGGCTGCCGATGGCGCCCGGTACGATTTCACCGAAGAGCACATCGTTGGTCCAGCCGGTTGCCCAGTCACCAACGGTGGAAATGGACACATAGTAGACGATCCACATGATAAGCGCGAAGATCGGCAGCGCCAGCCAGCGGTTGGTAACGATACGGTCGATCCGGTCAGATATGGACATCTTGCCGGCACCCTGTTTCTTATAAGTGCCTTTCAGCATCTTCTCGATCGTTTCATAACGGCTGTTGGTGATGATGGATTCCGCATCATCGTCATACTCTTTCTCAACCGCTTTTGTAATGGCGTCCGCTTTGTTTACAACCTCCGAAGAGAGCTTCAGCTTCCCGATTGCCTTATCGTCACGCTCGAACACCTTAACGGCATAGAAGCGCTTCTGTTCTGCATCAACCGCAAGCAGATTTCCGACTTCATTGACCGCATCCTCGATCTTTTTGTCATAGGTGATCGGTGAGGGCTTTGCGTTGTTCTTTGCGGCATCGATCGCAGCCTCCGCTGCTTCCATGATGCCCTCGCCCTTCAGTGCGGAGATCCTGACAACCTTACAGCCGAGATCTTGGCCGATCTTGTCGAAATCGATCTTATCGCCGCGTTTGGAGACAAGGTCCATCATGTTTACTGCCAGGATCATCGGAATCCCGATTTCCGCAAGCTGTGTTGTGAGATACAGGTTGCGCTCCAGGTTGGTTCCGTCAACGATGTTGAGAATCGCATCCGGCTTCTCTTCGATCAGATAGTTCCGGGATACGACTTCTTCCAGGGTATACGGCGACAGGGAATAGATTCCCGGCAGATCCTCGATGATGACATCGGGATGTCCCTTCAGTTTTCCTTCTTTTTTCTCAACGGTTACACCCGGCCAGTTGCCGACAAACTGGTTCGCGCCGGTCAGGGCGTTGAACAGTGTTGTCTTACCGCAGTTCGGGTTGCCCGCAAGTGCGATCACAAACGTTTTACTCATAACTCCTTCCCCTTTTCACTCTTCCACTTCAATCATTTCCGCATCATATTTACGGATCGACAGTTCATAATTTCGTACGGTCACTTCCACCGGATCGCCGAGCGGTGCGACTTTGCGCACATAAACCTCAACACCTTTTGTGATGCCCATGTCCATGATCCGGCGCTTGACTGCACCTTCCCCGTGAAGTTTTACGACTTTGACGGTTTCTCCGATTTTTGCGTCACGCAATGTCTTCATACACTTTCCCCTTTTCTGTCACACACTGATTTTGGAAGCCAGCTGACCGTCAAGCGCGATCCGCGTATCCTTGACATTCACAATCAGATTCCCGCCGTTTTCCGAGATGACCGTTACCGTCCCTCCGACATGGAATCCGAGATCTTCAAGATGTTTTTTGACTTCCGCATTGCCTCCGATATGAACAATCGTCTGTTCCGAACCAGGTTCTGCAAGTTTTAACGGCAGCATTCCTCCACCCTCCTTCTTTCAGTTTGTTACAATTAACTAACTGTAGTAAGTTTAATTTAACTAACCTTAAAATGCAATGGTTCTGTGCAGGATTTACGCAAAAAAAGCGATTCCTCCCAATCCCCGAAGGGATGGGATTCCCCGCTTTCTTCTCTCTGTCATTTATGACATGGCCCAAGCGCCCTGTGAAATCACTGATCGCTGTCGCTTGCCATCTTCTCCTGCTTCACCTTGTGGTCGATCACATGGCGCCCGGCCAGTTCGGTGCGGATATCCTCAACGGAGATGCCTGCCTCAACCATGAGCACCAGCACATGGTAGGTCAGATCGGCGATCTCGTAGATCGTTTCTTTCTTATCCTGATCCTTGGCGGCGATGATGACTTCCGTGCATTCC
>CAJOLG010000069.1 GCA_905235315.1 uncultured Solobacterium sp.
ACGGTTTTTGAAGTACTTAATGGCATAAAATTATTCCCCTTTCTTCGTTTCTGTACAATGTTCTGCTTCGTATCCGGGCAGAAACATTACACCTATAGTTATACGGTAGTTCGAACAAACCGTCCACGGTTTTTTGCGTTCCGCGGCGGATCTTCCGATCAAAAAACATGCGGCATTGACCGCATGTTCTGTCTTACTTTTTCTCGCCGGGAAGCGGGCCCATCCATTTGATTTTGGACTCAGTGCCGTTTTTGATACGCTCAATATTGGAGCGGTGACGGTACACGATAAACGCCCAGATGACAAGCAGGCATACCGACACAAACAGCGGGTTGTGAATAATCAGAAAACTTGCCAGTACTTCCAGGCCGACTGCCGTCATACTGGAAATCGAAACAATCCGCGTGATGTAGAGAATCACAAAGAAGGCAATGACCGGAAACAGGAATCCCCAGAACCAGCGGTGATTGATGAAGATTACGAGTCCCAGCATGTATCCGTAGGTTGTGGCAACTGCCTTGCCGCCCTTAAACTGCGCAAAGAGCGGGAAGCAGTGACCGATACAGCAGGCTACACCCGCAAAGGCAATCAGATTGGGATCGTTTGCGATCAGTGACGCAACTGCCATGGAGATCAGTGCTTTCGCACCGTCCAGTACGGTCACAATGACCGCTGCCGGCTTGCCGAGAACACGGCCCGCATTGGAGGCGCCGAGATTTCCGGAGCCATACTGACGGATATCTTTTTTATAGAAGAGCTTGCCGATGACAAGCGCCCACGGAATCGATCCGAAGAGATAGCTGATCACCGCAACCAGAATATATTTCAACATTTGTCATAACCTCCCGACAGGCTCAGTCTGCGTTTTTGAAGACGTCTTTGTTTTTCCAGAAATACTCAATTCCGGAGTAAACCGTTGTGCCGACGATCACGATGACGCAGATAAGGTTCAGCCATGACGGAATGCCAAACAGCATGAGGCACAGGCAGACCATTGTGGATGCGGTCTTCACCTTGCCGGACCATGCGGCGGCGATAACCTTGCCCTGCTCTACCGCAACCAGACGCATACCCGATACCGCAAACTCGCGGAACAGCACGATTGCCAGGGCCCAGCCGGGCATCTGATGCGCTTCCACGAACCAGCACATCGCGGACATGACAAGGATCTTGTCCGCAAGGGGATCCATGAATTTGCCGAAGTTCGTGATCTGGTTATAATGCCTTGCGATATATCCGTCCAGAAGGTCGGTCAGGCTTGCGACAATAAATATCAGAAGTGCCCAGTAGTTGGAGCCGGGGAATCCGGCATACAGCACTCCGAGAAATACGGGCACGAGAATAATACGAAGTAATGTAAGTTTGTTAGCGGTTGTCATATAACATTTACCTCCACAACTGTCTATTGTACATCAAACCGGAAACGGGTTCATTACTCATTCTGCGGCCGCTTAACATACGAATTCGGATCCGTGTTCGCGTGCCACACATCCTCGTTGTGACCCGGGATCTTTGTCTTCTCCGTGTCACCCGTAATATCAAACGGGTTTTCCAGTCCGCCGTTTACTTTGCTGTCGTTCTCTTCACTGAGTTTGTGTTCTTCATTTTTTTTCAATAAATGTTTTTTCATAGTGCTTCTTTCAACCTCATCTATCACTGCGCATGCATGATACGATTAAATTTTATTATAAATGCCGGCATTGCGTGCCGGCATCTTTCAGAAAATTCAGGAATTAACGTCTGCGGTAAATATCCTCATTTCCGCCCGGAACATTCTTTCCGTGGTAGGGCGAGTCATCCTCATCAACCAGTATCGTATCTTCCCGTGGCACCAGAGCGCCTCCGTTTACGAACGTCAAGAGTTCTTCATCAAGCTTCATCTTATTCAGGTTCTTCATAAGGTGTTACCCTCCTGCAGGCGTTCTGGTTTCGCTTCATAGTACATACGCATATCGGAACCGTAATCCACGCGGTTTGAACCATTTTCGCTCAGATTTTTCTTCAGATATGAAAAAAGGGTATCCCGCCCGGGGACTCCGGACAGATACCCTTTCTCTGTGTACCGATGAAGCGTACCCGGCTCAGAGGACGTTTCTTGTCGCTACGACATTCACGCCGGTTCCGAGTACATCCTCGATAATGACATCGCCGATCTTTACAGGCGCTGTTACACGCACTGCGTCAATCGCCTTCATGCATTCCGCAATCTTGTCCTTCGGAATGTTTCCTGCGGTTTTAACCGAGCATCTCGGCTTATCGCCGCCGTCGACCACAACCGTCGAAGTAACGGTGCGTTCCGGATGGATCACTTCATTGCGGGCGTACTTGTCGCCGATCGCACAGGTGTTTCCATTAACCGAAAGGATCTCTGTTCCTTCGAGTTCAACGGTGATCTGGCAGCCCATCGGGCAGCCAATGCATGTCAGTTCTCTTTTCTCCATGTTATTCTGCCTCAATCTTTACCGTAATGGTCTTCAGATCCGGTTTCTCAAGAAGTTTCTTCTTCTGCAGGATGACCTGTTCCATTTCACCCGGCGCAAGGATCCGCTTCTTGTTGTGCATTACACGCTCGTCATCGAAGTATACGCTGACGAAGGATTCCTTGAATACCGCACCGACACGGAAGCGGACGGTCAGGAGATCTTCCATCTTGTCCACATCGATCGTGCACGGTACCGTGTAACGCGCACCGTCCGTTGCCTTGACATCGACTACATGTCCGGCCGCCTCATCTTTTCCGCCGTTCTTTACGAACTTCGCCGCATTGGAACCTGCCTTTGTCGCTTCTTCCGAAACGTAGTCGACGAGGTCGTGAACATGCAGTACATTACCGCAGGCGAATACACCCGGAATGTTGGTCTCAAGACTTTCGTTGACGATCGGCCCGCTGGTGATCGGATTCATCTGGATGCCGGCTTTGTTCGAAAGCTCGTTCTCCGGAATGAGACCGCAGGACAGCAGCAGCGTATCGCAGGTATAGCGCTCTTCCGTTCCCGGAATCGGCTTACTGTGGGAATCCACGGCAGCGATCGTAACCGCTGTGACATGTTCCTTGCCCTCAATGTCCACTACGGTGTGGGAGAGCTTCAGCGGAATGTCGAAGTCATTCAGACACTGAACGATATTACGCTTCAGACCGCCGGAGTACGGAAGCAGCTCTGCCACTACCTTGACCTTTGCGCCTTCGAGCGTCATACGTCTTGCCATAATCAGGCCGATATCACCGGATCCGAGAATGACAACTTCACGGCCCGGCATATAGCCTTCGATGTTTACCAGGCGCTGTGCCGTACCTGCGGAGAAGATTCCCGCCGGACGGTAGCCCGGAATGTTGAGAGCGCCTCTGGGACGTTCCCGGCAGCCCATGGCCAGAATGACCGCACCTGCCTGAATCTGATACATGCCGTCTGTCCGGCTCATCGCGGTAACGACGCGCTCCGGAGAGATGTCCATGACCATGGTGTTGAGCCTGTACTCGATCTTTTCTTCCAGCACCTGCTCAATAAAGCGGTACGCATACTCCGGTCCGGTCAGCTCTTCCTTGAAGGTATGCAGACCGAAGCCGTTGTGAATGCACTGGTTCAGAA
This sequence comes from uncultured Solobacterium sp., assembly GCA_905235315.1. Lineage (GTDB taxonomy): Bacteria > Bacillota_I > Bacilli_A > Erysipelotrichales > Erysipelotrichaceae > Bulleidia. The sequence continues at coordinate 3,588 of CAJOLG010000069.1, forward strand.
TTCCGCCAAGTTCCTTGTCGCGTTCGAGAATAAGAATCTTCTCGATTCCGGCTTTCCGCGCGGAGACTGCAGCCGCAAGGCCAGCAGGTCCGCCGCCGATGATTACAATATCGTACGAAATCATGCTTCGCCTCCGTTTGTGCCCTTGGTTCTTTCCATGACAATATTACTGCGGCCGCCGCTCTTGGTTACTTCTTCCAGCGGGAGTCCGAGTTCGCGGTTGATAATTTCCATTACACGCGGTGAGCAGAACCCTGCCTGGCATCTTCCCATACCGGCACGGGTGCGGCGCTTGACACCGTCAAGGCTGCGGGCACCGAGCGGCCGGTGGATCGCATCGATGATTTCACCTTCGGAAATGGACTCGCAGCGGCAGATGATCTGACCATATGCCGGCTGCTGTTTAATCAGTTCGTTGCGCTCTTCAATGGAGAGGTTCGACGGGTTCAGGATGCCCTTGCGTTTGGCAATCCAGTTTTCCTTTTCGGTAAGACCCATCTTTTCCTTCAGCATTCCGGCGATGTATTCGCCGATTGCCGGACAGGAGGTAAGTCCCGGAGACTCAATTCCTGCGCAGTCAATGAAATGCGGCGCATCTTCGACTTCTTTCAGGATGAACTCATGGTTCGCTTCATGTGCACGGAGACCGGCAAATGAGGTGATGACCTTGCGCATCGGCAGATTCTTTACATGATCGTTCGCCTTCGCGATCAGATCCGCGATACCGGCAGCGGTGGTGTTGTTGCCTTCCTTGTTCTCAAGGTCAACCGCGGTCGGGCCGACGATCAGGTTGCCGTGAATGGTCGGGGACACGAGAACGCCCTTGCCGAGGTTGGTCGGCTGCGGGAAGATCGTATGTTTTACATGATTGCCGACTTCCTTGTCGAGCAGGCAGTAGTCACCGCGGCGCGGTGTGATTTTGATCTTATTCTCGCTGACCATGTTGTGGATGATGTCGGCATAAACACCTGCAGCGTTTACAACATACTTCGCAGTATATTCACCGTTATTGGTGCGCAGGTGCCAGATTCCGTCATCATCATGGCAGATGTCTTCCACTTTCGTATTGAAACGGAATTCAACCCCGTTCTCAGCTGCGTTTTCTGCCATGGCAATATTCAGCATAAACGGACAGATGATTCCGCTTGTCGGAGCGTACAGCGCTCCTTCCACATTGTCGGAAAGGTTCGGCTCCATCTCAAGGGCTTCTTCCCGATTGAGAATGCGGAGCTCTTTGACACCGTTGGCAACACCGCGGTCATACAGTGTCTGGAGCCCGTCAAGCGCTTCCTTGTGGATGCATACAACCATTGCGCCGTTTCTGTCAAACGGAATATCCAGGTCTTCTGCGAGCTGGCCCATCAGTTCATTTCCTCTGACATTCATCTTTGCCATGAGGGAGCCTTCCGCCGCATCGAAGCCGGCGTGAACAATCGCCGAATTCGCTTTGGATGTTCCTTCACAGACGTCTTCGCATTTTTCCAATACGCAAACGCTTGCGTTGTAGCGCGAAAGCTGTCTCGCGACAGAACTGCCGGTAACTCCCGCGCCAATGATAATTACGTCATACATTATTATTTTCCTCTTTGAAATAATCTATGGTATGGATGCCGTACCGTGCGGCCGCACGGTACGCGCAGCCATGTAATTACGGAAAAGAGGAATCGGCAATGTACACACATGGGCTATGCCGATTCCTCCAGCTTATGTGCTAATTAACAACGGTTGGTTTGTTAATCGATGTTGGGGATTAAGCGAATACTGCCATCCAGAGCAGGGATGCGGCGATTGCGCCACAGATCGGAGCAGCTACAGGAATCCATCCATAAGCCCAGTCCGGATCTTTGTTGCCCTTGTTCGGAGCAAGCAGCTGGTAAGCAAGACGCGGAGCAGCATCTCTCGCTGCGTTCATAGCATAACCTGTGAGACCGCCGAAGGAAGCACCGCAGGCAACGATGACGCCGTATACGAGAACCCAGGAAACTCCGGAAGCACCTGCATCACCCGGAATGGAAGCGAGGGTGAATACGAGAACGAATGTAGCTACGAACTCAGAGAGGAAGTTCAGACCCGTGTTGCGGATCGAAGGTCCAGTGGAGAAGCAGCCGCGGATTGTAGCGTCGTCATCAGTAGCCTTGATGTGATCTGCATAGAGAACCATCAGGATCGCTGCGCCGCAGAACCGAGCATCTGAGCAATGATGTAGCCCGGAACCTGACCCCAAGGGAATGCGCCGCGGATTGCCGCGCCGATTGTGACTGCCGGGTTGAAGTGAGCACCGGAAGCAGCGCCGAATGTGAATGCCGGAACCATAACTGCCATACCCCAACCGATGAGGATGTGGACAGTGTTTCCGCCCTTCATGCCGGACTTGTTCAGGGAAACGTTGCAGCAAACACCGTCACCCAGAAGAACCAGGAACATTGTTCCGATAAATTCTGCGATTAATGCTTTCATGATTTTTTTCTATCTCCTCTAATAATTATGTTTTTGAATGAAACCTGTTGAATATGTGCTATTTCGCCCAGCCCAGGGTCGAATTAACAGCCTGCTTCCAGCCCTTGATCTCTGCAGCTCTTGTTTCTGCATCCATTTCAGGCTTGAACTCTCTGTCGATTGCCCAGTTCTTGATGACATCTTCCTTGCCTGCCCAGAAGCCGACAGCGAGGCCTGCCAGATAGCTTGCGCCCATAGCTGTTGTTTCTACGCATACCGGACGATGAACCGGAGCATTGATCAGGTCAGACTGGAACTGCATGAGGAAGTTGTTCTTGCATGCGCCGCCGTCTACCTTGAGAGCTGCGAGTTTGACACCGGAACCTTCTTCCATCGCTTGCAGAACATCGTTGGTCTGGAATGCGAGGGACTCGAGGGTTGCACGGATGATGTGATACTTGTTGACGCCGCGGGTCAGACCTGTGATTGCGCCGCGAGCATACGGATCCCAGTACGGAGCGCCCAGGCCGGTGAATGCAGGAACGACATAGCAGCCGTTTGTATCCTTGACCTGTGTTGCGAAGTATTCGGAATCCGGGGAAGCATCGATGACCTTCAGCTCATCACGGAGCCACTGGATCGCTGCGCCTGCTACGAATACAGAACCTTCGAGAGCGTACTCAACTTTGCCGTCGAGACCCCACGCGATTGTGGTAAGAAGACCGTTGTTCGGATAAATCGGCTTTGTGCCGACATTCATCAGCATGAAGCAGCCGGTTCCGTAGGTGTTCTTCGCCATACCCGGCTCGAAGCATGTCTGACCGAACAGAGCAGCCTGCTGGTCACCGGCAACGCCTGCGATCTTGATCGCGCCGCCGAAGAATTCCGGATCAGCCTGACCGAAGTTTCCGCTGGACGGACGTGCATCCGGCAGCATGCTCATCGGTACTTCGAGCTGTTCGCAGAGTTTCTCATCCCACTTCAGATCATTGATGTTGAACATCAGGGTTCTGGAAGCGTTGGAGTAGTCGGTCGCGAATACTCTTCCCTTTGTGAGCTTGTAAACCAGCCAGGTATCAACGGTACCGAAGCAGAGGTCGCCTGCTTCTGCCTTTTCGCGGACACCCTCGACATTATTGAGGATCCAGCGGAGCTTGGTTCCGGAGAAGTACGGGTCAAATACGAGACCTGTCTTGTGGTAAGCTTCGTCAGCGATATCAGGATACTTGCCGATGAGCTCCTCTTTCATATCTGCAGTTCTGCGGCACTGCCATACGATTGCGTGATAGACGGGCTGTCCGGTTGCTCTGTCCCAGACGATTGTTGTCTCACGCTGGTTGGTGATACCGATTGCGGCGATGTCTTCAGCTTTTGCGCCGACCTTTGTCATCGCTTCACGAGCTACTGACAGCTGTGTCTGCCAGATCTCGTTGGCATCGTGCTCGACCCATCCAGGTTTCGGAAAATACTGGGTAAATTCCTTCTGTGCGACGGAGCACATTTCACCTTTTTCATTGAACAGAATGCATCTGTTGCTGGTTGTGCCCGCGTCAAGAGCCATTACATACTTTGCCATTTTCATCCTCCTTATTATTGTTTTGGCAATTCTGTTTAAAGCCTTTCGGCTGTTACTTCCTCCATGTGAATAAGACTGCCCGGCAAAGATTACGGCGCAACAAAAACAACGCAAATAACGCCGATTTCTCTCTGCAGTGCCTATTTTGTTCACTCTGGACAACTTGCTTCCGCCCGCCGACACGCAGATGGACGATGCGGTGCGCAGTTTCAGTCACAGTAAGCTACGGAAATACTACGAATGCGATGTTATCTTTCAATTCTATCCCCGGTAACGTGTGTATCCTGCGAAGAATAAAAATTGAATCCGACCTGAACAGTTTTAAGAATATTATCCCTTAAATCATCTGTCATTATTTGCCAAATTCAGATTTTCATCCTTCTTCGATAAACACACCTGCGACTTGTTACCCTAAATGTAGCACAGTCATTTCGGGAATTCAAGTTTCGTATAATTTGTTTCCGTACCGGACAGCAGAGCCGTCCTTCGTTTGGATTTTCCCCGGTACAGAAACTTCTGTTTTCATTTTTTGTGTATCTTTATGCGCGCATGGAGGCCGCGCGGACTGAGCAGAACGGACTTCTGATCTTACCAGTCGGAATCCCAGTCGGTATCTCCGGAATCCCAGTCGTCATAATCCGACGAGCCGGAAGAATGCTGTTCCTCAATCTTCTCCCAGGCTTCGGACTGCCGGAAATCCGAGACACCCCAGTCGCTGTTGTAATCATCCCCGGCATAGTAGTCGTCAAAAACCTCATACGGGAATTCTGCGACCTCATGCCATTCATCCTCATAAACGGTATACCAGTCATTTCCGTAATGATAATAGACATCCCCCGGGTTTATGACATAGTAGCCGTCCTTCCGGTGGGCCATCATACGGAATCCCGTGCCCGTAATTCCGATCAGGAACAGCACGGCGAAAAACAGTTTGAGGGTCTTCCGGTTTGCGGCCTTTGCGGCGTTCCGGTCCGGTGCTTCGGCCGGTTTCCCATCCGGATAGATTCCCCGGTTATGACATTCTTCCAGCAGCTTTGCGAACAGCTCACTGACCGCATATTCCTCATCCGGGCCGCGGTAACGTATCGACCGCTCGCCGTTTGCCTTGTTTTTGTATACGACAAAATCTTCGCCGTCCTGATAGATGCCGAACGCCTTCGGCTCTTTGAAATCTTCTCCGATAAAGAACCGCATCCGCAGCAGCGGCATTCCGCGCTCGGCGCAGTATTCCTGAAGCTCTTCGATTGTTTTGGGCAGAAAGATCTGCCGTTCGCTGTCCGGCACATAGTTCGGATTCGGTGCTCCGCACTGCGGGCAGCTCCGGTCGCTGGATTTCAGGGTCGCCCCGCAGTATTCACATTTTGAAGTCGAAACCATATGCAGTACCTCCGGTCTCCTTATTTTATCAAAGCAGCAGTTGGCTGCGGAAACGAACCGCCGGAAAATGCAGATTAAACTGACGGTTTAAGACGGTTTGCGAAAAGGTACTGGACAAGCGTCGGTTTATCACTATACTGATTTATGCGAAAGGTTTACGTCTGCACCCGAAACAGGCAAAAAATGAGGCGGCAGAACACAGGTTCCGTCAGTCACAAACTCGCATGGGGTGATCAAAAGAGATTGACTGGAAATCTATTTTGAGCAGATCAGATGAAAAAGGAGGCAGACAATGACCATCGCAGAAAAAACAGTTTCACCCACAGCTATCCCCTTCCGCCCGATTGACATGGCCGGAACCGGTGCGAACATTAAACGGCTCCGTGAGGAGTCGGGTCTCTCCGTGAGAGACCTTCAGGAAGCGTTCCGCTTCAGCACCCCGCAGTCCATATACAAGTGGCAGTGGGGACAGTCCCTTCCGGACGTCGAAAACCTTGGGCATCTCGCCCGGGTGCTGGGCGTCACGGTCGATGAAATCCTGGTGTTCAAACACTAGGTTTTTTTTCGTCTTCCGGCTGTACAAACGGGTCATGACACTTCCCGCAGTCGGAACATCCGTTACAGGCGATCCGCATCCCGCACGAAAGACAGCGCTGCCGGAACCGCGGTTGATACCGCTCTTCTTCGGGAATTGTCCGGCCGAAGAGATCCGTCAGACAGAAGTTTATATTTTTTCCTTTATATGTAAGCCCGGAGCGGTATGCCTGTTCCCGCATTACATCTCCGTTTTCGATCGCATATTCCCTGCCGTCTTTCACAAAGCGCCGGCCGGTTGAGCAGAAGACGAACGTGATATCCCGGTCTGCGCATTCGTCATGGAGGGATTTCACCCACTCATAATGACACGGCCGCAGCCCGCCGTAACTTTCTCCGTCACAGAGCACCTGTTCGATCTGTCCGCTGTCAAGATATTCGCTGAGCGATACCGGTCCGATCAGCGGCGCACACATGACTCCTTTATGCCGGAACGGAAGTTCCAGCAGGATCGGGATCCGCTCGTCTGCCCGTTTCTGGTTTTCCGCGGTCACATTGAAAAAAATATTTTCCCAGCCGTCACCCCAGTTGTCCGGCAGACAGTCTTTCACCCGCTCCGGCCGTTTGGTCAGAAGAAAAAAGATCACATCGGGCCGCTTCCGCATGATCTGCCAGGCTTCCTGCCGCCAGGCATCCGCCTCCGCCAGAAAAAAGTCCGACGTCATACAGACGCGGATCAGCTCTCCGCTTTGGATGCGGGGATTTCCTGCCCGGTCTTTGGCGAGCGGGTAACGAAATGCATTGCTGTTGCGGCGGATATCCGCTCCGTCTCTTCCGTGCAGATCGTCGAGATAATACATGTAACAGTTCTGACACCCTTCGCTGCATCTTCGGCAGCCGTGCCAGGGATTCCAGATATCGTGCATTCGTGCATTCCTTTTCTGCAGGTTCAGTTTACAGCTCCGCCCGTTTGCTTCAGGCGGTCCAGGATCCAAAGATACAGATGTGCCACGGCGATGAGAAACGCCAGCAGAAGCAGGATCCACCATACGACTCCCATAAACGGCAGTTCATTCGTGAAGCCAAACGCCCCGGCCGGGCTGCCCCAGTTGAGAAAAAAGTACGGATAGTTGGTTCCCTCCAGAAACTCCCATCCGGCAAGATATCCGATTCCTGCATAGATCACATACAGCAGCGGCGGAACCGTTACCCAGATCACATCGTGTTTTGAAAGATTTCCGTATCTCCCCGTCACAAAGAAATCCAGCACCGCCGCAAGCGGAACGACCACATGGGTCAGCACATTCGCAAGCCCCCAGGCATTCTCCCCAAGCGTCGGCGCCAGCACAAAGCAGAACACCACGCCGGTCAGGGTAATGGATACCGTGCTGACGAATTTGATCCGGTACCACCGGTCCGATACGGAACGCCTCTGCACCAGAAATACAAAGCCGGCCGCACAGACCAGGGCGATCAGGATATTGGACTGAATGGTAAAAAACATGAAGACATGGACACCGCCCATAAACGCATCCGAACCGGAAAACACGCCGACCGCCGCCGCAAGGATGACAACTGCCTTCAGAACCATGGACTGTCTGCGTGCCCTCTCCGGAATATTCATGTTCGTTCCTTTCTTCCCGCTTGTACGGGTCTTATTGATCTCAAAAAAACAGCAGATCGGTCAATGCGTGTCATCACTGCCTTCACTGCCGTTCTGCGGCTTCAGATCAGGATTCCTTCCAGATGATCCGCTTCATGCTGGAGGATTTGTGCCGAGAACCCGCGGAAGGTTCCGGTGACGGGTCTCCAGCGCAGATCGGTATACTTCACGGTGATCCTGCGGTAACGCGTTGTCTTCCGGGTTCCCTCCAGCGACAGGCATCCTTCTTCCGCCTCATACGGGTCTTCCTTCCGCAGGATGACCGGGTTGAACATCACGATCACATTCCCTTCATGGCAGATCGCGATGATGCGTTTCCGGATGCCGATCATATTGGCCGCCATCCCGACACAGCGCTCCCGGTTTGCCTGCAGGGTATCCAGAAGATCGATTCCTGCAGGAAGATCTTCCTTCCCGGCGGGCAGGGATTTCTGCCGCAGGAAAAACGTATCTTTTACAATCGGCCGGATCATGGCTTTACGCGCTCATACCGGTCAAAGTGAAAGATATGACCTTCCCACTCCATGTCTTCCCCGCGCATTGCGCGGATCCATTCCGGATCCTGATCAAGATCCGGGAACCAGGCATCCGCCTCGAAGGTTTCTTCTATTCTTGTAATGACTGCGGTATCGCATAACGGAAGAAGATGCCGGTAAATGCTTTCGCCTCCGATCACAACCACGTCATCCCCGCGGTACTGCGGGAATTCAGTTTCGAGAAGCTCCTGCAGTTCTTCCTTACTGTGAACGACATATCCCCCGTCCACGGTATAGTCCGGGTTGCGGGAGAGAATGATATTGATCCGGTTTTTCAGCGGTCTTCCCCCCGGGAAGGTCGCCAGGGTCTTCCGCCCCAGAATGACGATTTTCCCTTCCGTTTCCTTCCGGAAGTTTTTCAGATCGGGAGAGATATGCACGAGCAGATGCCCGTCTTTTCCGATTGCCCAGTTCCTGTCCGCTGCCGCAATAGTTTTCATCGCCCGTCTCCTCCTCAGATTGCGATCTCGATGTCTTTGATCTGATCGCCGGCTACCTGATAGTTGATCAGCTTCACGCTGTCTTTGGTGAAGCGGTAAAAGTCATGAATTTCCGGGTCCAGCCAGAATTCCGGTGCCGGCTGCGGGGTGCGGGAGATCAGTTCTTCAATCGCCGGGATATGACGCGGCGCATAGATATGCGCATTGGCATCGATATGCACAAACTCGCCCGGAATCATATCGCATACCTGTGCCATCATATGCTGGAGAACCGCATACTGCGCCGTGTTCCATGCCCAGGCCGCAAGGATATCCTGGGAGCGCTGATTCAGAATCATGTTCAGGGTCAGTTTTTCGCACCCCGGATCCTGGCTTACCACAAAGGTTACGCTGTAGGCGCACGGCTGCAGATTCATCTCATCAAGATCCTCCGGATTCCAGAGCGTTGTCATGATGCGGCGCCCGAACGGTGCGTTCTTCAGATCATAGATCACTTTATCCACCTGATCGATGTACCAGCGGCCGTCTTTCTTCACCGCCGCCTCCCGCAGGGTCTCCTTATCCCGGAAGACCGTCTCTCCGTGCTCATTCTCCGCAAACTCATAATAGTCAGGGAAGGCATTCTTCAGCCCTTCTTCCTTCACATCCTTACTGGGATGTTTCAGGCCCATCTGGTAGCCGTAGGCCTTTCCGATCGAGCCGGTTTCATCTGCCCACTCATCCCAGATATGCGGTGCGAGATCATGAATATTGTTGGACTTGCGCTGCCAGATCCACAGCAGCTCATCGGTCGCGCTTTTGATTCCGGTCTTGCGCAGCGTTAACATCGGAAACTCTTTGCGCAGATCAAACCGGTTGATCTCACAGAACTTCATGATCGTATATGCCGGCGTTCCGTCCGGCCAGTGCGGCCGCACCTTCTGTCCTTCCGTGGAGGTTCCGTTTACCAGGATATCCCGGCACATTTCAATAAATACGGTATCTGCGTAGCTCATGTGATTTTCTCAACTTTCTGCCGGGCATCCCCCCGGCTTGTTTTTTCCGTCAAAATTTTATCATATCGGCCCGCCGCCGGAAGAGGTTCCCGCATTCTCCCTGCAGGAAGGCCTCCATGCGTTCTGTGATATAGTAATAACCATGTGAGGTTATATTATATGAAAGCGTTTTTGGACAGACACCTGCGGCCCTGCCGCTGGATAACCGACCAGTTTCTGCTCGGATTTCTGATTACCGTTGTTCTGATTTTGCTTGGTCAGATACTGGGAAATATCCTTTCGACGATCTTCACGGAACTGCTGTACGGACAGATTTCCGCCGCACCGGAGTTCTTTCAGACCGGCATGATGTACGGTCTGTTTATCGGAATCTGGATCATCGTCCTGCTGGTGATGTGTATTCCGAAGAACCGCCCGATGTTCAAAACCCTCGGCACTTCACTCCGCGGAAACAATCTGAAGATGTCTCTCTTCGGAATTCTGCTCGGCTTTGCCATGAACGCCCTCTGTGTTGCGGTTTCGATTCTGAACCATGATGTCGCACTGTATTTCAACGACTTTCATATCGGGATCTTCCTGTTCCTCTTACTGACGGTATTCATTCAGTCGTCTGCGGAAGAACTTGCGATGCGTTCCTACTACTATGAGAAACTGCGCCGCCGTTACAGAAACCCGGTCCTGGCATTTATCTTCACCTCGTTTGGCTTTTCCATTATGCATGTCGGCAACCCGGACATGACCGCCTGGGGGCTTTTACAGGTGATGCTTATAGGGGTGCAGCTCGTAATTCTGGTTCATTACTACGACAGCCTGTGGGCTGCGTTCTGGGTTCATACTTCCTGGAATTTTACCCAGAGTATTCTCTTTGGCCTGCCCAACTCGGGCGTCGTCGTCCCGTATTCCGTGTTCAAGGTCGATGCAGCGTCCACCGGCTTCTTCTTTGACGCCGGCAACGGCGTGGAAGGAAGCCCCGGTGCCTGTATCGTTGTCACGATCGTGGCCGTTCTGCTCTTCCTTTACGCAAAGAAGAAGAACCTGAAACCGCACGATATCTGGCAGGAACAGGAACTTGCGGCAAAGACAAACGCCGCCGCGGCAGAACAGAACCAGCCGGCATAAACGAATAAGGAGAATCCGCATTGCATGCGGGTTCTCCTTTTCATCCGGTATCACAGGTTATATAACGTTCACCCGGGGATTCTTCATTCCTCCGGCTTGTCTTCCGGCTGTTCCCCGGCAGGGGTTTCTTCTGTGCTGTCTTTCTTCTTCAGAAGTTCGCCGAACGCCTCATCAATACCCTTGCCTTCCTTGACCTGGTTGATGGCGCTGACCATATTCTGGAACAGGGTGCTGCTTTCTGCCGACTTGAGAAGTTCAAACGCTTTCTCCTTGGAGAACTTCATCGCATCTGCGAATGCCTCGTCAATATTGGTTCCCTCTTTGGCGCTCTGTACGGCATCCTGCACTTTGGCCAGGAGTTCACTGCCTTCTGCCGCTTTCTTAACATCGGCCGCCCGCTCTTTGGAGAACTTTGTGACCTCGGCGAATGCTTCGTCGATATTTACGCCTTCCTTCACGCGGTTTACCGCTCCCTGAACCTTTGCGTAAAGCTCGCTGTTTTCGGCGGATTTCACTGCCTCTCCGGCCCGCTCTTTACTGAGGGCGAGAACCTCTGCGAATGCCTCGTCTGCCGGCTTGCCGGCTTTGACTGCTTCGATTGCCTTCTGTACTTCTGTGATGATGGATTTGTTTTCGGTCATCAGTTTCTGACCTCCTTTTCCTAAATACCACAATAGCACAGGGATCCCGCTTTGCGGACAAAACCGGAAAAGTTTTCCATCCGCACGGTTTCGTACCCCTCTGCCCCTGCCCCGGGTACGAACTTACGGATTTCCTTGTCCCGTGCGGGCCGTGTTCTTTTGCGTCCGGATATTTACTATAATGAGGGTAATAAGCTTTGTGTTTCCAGGAGGAACTCTATGCAGAAAACAGAATGGTATAAGAACGCGGTCGTGTATCAGGTTTACCCGTTCAGCTTCATGGACGCCAACAATGACGGCATGGGGGATATTGAAGGCATCATTTCAAAACTTGATTACATCCGGGATCTCGGGGTAACCGCAATATGGTTTTCTCCGCTGTACCGTTCGCCGGATCATGACTACGGCTACGATATCAGCGACTATCGGGACATTGACCCCCAGTTCGGCACAATGAGCGACTTTGACCGCCTGCTGGAGGAATGCCATAAGCGGGATCTCAAAGTCATCATGGATATGGTGCTCAATCATACCTCCACCGAACACCCGTGGTTTAAAGAAGCGCTTTCTTCGCCCGACTCCCCCTACCGGGACTATTACATTATCCGGAGCGGAAAACGAAAGCGGGGAAAACTGCTTCCGCCCACCAACTGGGAGTCCACCTTTACCGGAAGTGCGTGGGAGCGCATCGGGGACACCGATGAGTTTTACCTGCATCTCTTTGCGAAAGAACAGGCCGACCTCAACTGGGAAAACCCCGCCGTACGAAACGAGATTACGGAGATTCTGAACTTCTGGCTGGCAAAGGGAGTGGACGGCTTCCGCTTTGATGTCTTCAACATGTTTTCCAAGGTATATCCGCTTCAGGATGACCATCAGAAAAACACCTTCCAGACCGGCGCACAGTATTTCGTGGACGGTCCCCGCATGCATGAATTCCTCCGGGAGATCAATGCGAAAGCGTTATCGCTCTATGATACCTATACGGTCGGGGAATCCTTTCATCCGTCAGCCGAAGCCGCAATGGAATATGTAAAGCCGGAGAATCACGAGCTGGACTCCATCTTTGCGTTCGGTCATTTCGCTTCGGATACGATCGCCGCAAAGCAGTTCTTCCCGAAGCCGCTGAATCTGCCGCAGTTCAAGGAAGGCCTGCTCGGGCCGCAGATCAGGCTTTACGGCAGAGGATGGCCTACCCTGGTTATGGAAAATCATGACAATCCCAGATCAGTCAGCCGCTTCTCCATCAACACAAAGCGGTACCGGTATGAAGCCGCCAGTATGCTTGCCATGATTACCTACTTTGGCTTTGGCACCCCGTTTATTTACATGGGACAGGAAGCCGGCTTTACCAACACGGATTTCAAATCCATGGATCAGCTGAAAGACCCGGTCAGCCATTTCGTCTATGACCTGATGCGGAAGTATCACATTCCGGCCGGACTGGCATTCCGCTTTATCAAATACGGTGCCCGCGACCACGCCCGGGTGCCCATGGCATGGGATGACTCCGTCAACGGCGGCTTCAATGCCGGCCATGAACCCTGGCAGTGCGTCAATCCGGCATATAAAAAGATCAATATCAAACACGATCTTGAGAGCAGTAAATCCCTGATCCGCTTCTACCAGGATCTGCTTGCCTTCCGGAAAGACAACCCTGTGATCCTGAACGGAACGGTCACGGAATACGATCATGAAAACCGGAAGATTGTCGCCTACAGCCGGAGTTATGAGAAGGAAACGCTCTTCATCTTTGCGAACTTCTCAGATAGGAAAACGGAATACACTCTGCCGGAACCGATCCGCCCTGCCGCGGTACTGATGTCCAATTACCCCGAACTGAAACTGGACGGACGCACAGTAACCCTGAAGCCGTACCAGGCAGTTTTGATCAAAGCAGAGGCGGAATAATCGGCTGTGATGAAACAACTCAGACGAAACATTCCGCTTCGGGCTGCGGTTCTGTGCCTGGCACTCCTGTGCCCGGCGTGCGGACAGAAGGCAGCCCCAACGGAACCCGAAACGGAGAACAGTATGATACAGAGCGTTCAGACAAAACACGGTGAGATGAAGTATGTTCGCTTCGGCAATCCCGAAGGGCCTTCGTTTGTCATCCTGCCGGGGCTTTCCTTAACCGGCGTTACCGGTGCGGGCGAAGCCATCGCGGCTGCGTATGCGGAGCTTGCGGAAGACTATGACATGATTCTCTTTGACCGCATCACGGAATTTCCGGCCGGCTATGATCTTTTCACTATGGCCGACGATGCGTATGAAGCGCTGGAGCTTGCCGGGATCGAACATCCGGTGCTCATGGGGGTTTCCCAGGGCGGGATGCTGGCACAGCTCATTGCGGTGAATCATCCGGAAGCGGTCAGCGCATTGATTCTCTGCTCGACCGTGCCTTCGATGAAGGGTGTTGATCCGGCCGCCTTTGACGAATGGCAGCGCCTGGCGGAAGCCCGGGATGCGGCAGGCCTTGCGGAATCCTTCGGCCGGTATGTTTACACCCCGGAATTCTTTGAACAGTACAAAGAGCCGATCCTTGCCCAGGGACAGGGCGTTACGGAACTCGACTTCCGCAACTTCCTGATCTCGCTGGCCGCAACCAGAGACTTTGATGTAAGTGACCGGCTTGGCGCCGTCACCTGCCCTTCCTTCGTGCTCGGTGCCGGGGAAGACCGGGTGCTGGGCGTCCGGGGATCCTATGACCTGATGGAGCTGCTTGGATGTGAAGGCTATATCTATGAAGGGAAAGGCCACGGGGTCTATGATGAGGCTCCGGATTACCGCAGCCGCATCAAAACCTTCCTTGCGGCGCACTGACTTTCATTTAAAAAGCAGGATGCGTGAATGCATCCTGCTTTTACGCTGCGTTGTTTATCAGGTTTCGATGGTGATCTGACTGCCGCCCGTGCGGTCTTTGCGGACAACGATTTTGGAATCGATCCGCTGCCGGAGGGCCCCCACATGCGAGATGATTCCGACAAGCCGGTTCCCCTCCGCAAGATCCTGAAGCGCCTTCATCGCATTCTCCAGCGACTCTTCATCGAGGGAGCCGAATCCTTCATCCACAAACATCGTATCCAGACGGATTCCTCCGGCCGAAGACTGGATCTCATCCGAAAGCCCGAGCGCCAGGGACAGGGATGCCTTGAACGATTCCCCGCCGGAGAGGGAATTGACGGGCCGGGTGCTCCCGTTGGCGTGATCGATCACATCCAGATCCAGCCCGCTCTGATGAACCCGGTCTGCCGCCTCGGTGCGGCGGATCAGTTCATACTGCCCGTCGGTCATTGTCATGAGCCGAACATTGGCGCGGGCAATAATACGGTCAAAGTAGGCCGTCTGCACATACGTTTCCAGCATGATCTTTGCTTTGCCCGGCACATTGCCGTTGGCGGTGTCAGACAATGCGCGGACCCATTTCAGCTCCGCTTCCAGCGCTGCCTGTTCGCCGGCCTTTTTCCGGATGTTGTCCAGCACCCCTTCGTTGACGGTACGCCGTGCAGCAATCGTTTCCCGTTCTTTTCCGGCCGCCTCGTTTTCTTCCGTCAGCCGCTTCTGTTCCGCGCGGAGTACCTCGGGATCCGGTTCGGGTTTCCCGCTCAGCTGGCCTTTTAACGTCTCCCTGCCGGCCTCAAGCTTTGCGATCTCCGTTTTTGCGCTGCGCACTGCCTTTTCCGAATCTTCGATTTCGGCTTCGAGCTTCTCCGCCTTTTTTGTGAGCGCCTGAATATTCTTCTCTGCTTCGGCCTTTGAGGCACACGTCAGCTTTTTCCGCAGTTCCGTTATCCGCGCTTCCGCATTCTTCCGGTTTTCACGGATGCCGGCGAGGTCCTTTTCCAGGCGGTTTTTCGTTTCCTCAGCCGCTTCCTTCGCGCG
This sequence comes from uncultured Solobacterium sp., assembly GCA_905235315.1. Classification (GTDB taxonomy): domain Bacteria; phylum Bacillota_I; class Bacilli_A; order Erysipelotrichales; family Erysipelotrichaceae; genus Bulleidia. Next base: position 18,787 of record CAJOLG010000069.1, read on the forward strand.
TTCTGCCCCCGGAAGAAGCTCGTCTTTGATCTTACTGCGGCGGGCGGTTTTGGCTTCGATGTCTTTTACTTCCTTCGCAAGCTGTTTTCCCCGTTCGCTCAGTTCGTTCTGACGTGCAGAAAGGGCCGGTGTGATTTCTTCATATTCCCCGGTTTTGAGCAGCTCTTCGGCTTGACGCAGCACCGCTGCCCGGTTCTCGTCCAGCCGGGTCTTCCGTTTTCCGCACTCTTCACTCGCCGTGCGCATCGCCGCATCCGCCTGTTCACTCTGCGCCTTGAGAAGTTCCAGTTCTTCTTTCGTCGGCGCATTCTTTGATTTGCGGGCAGGCGACGGGTGGTGTACGGAACCGCATACCGGGCAGGGAGCTCCTTCCTGCAGGGTCTCCGCAAGAATGCCGGCCTGCTCATCGAGGTAGGCGCTCTGACGCTGTTCGTAGTTCGTTTTCTGTTTCTCTGCCCTGTCTTTCGCGGCGCGATACTCTTTCTGCCTTGCGGCGAGATCGCGTTCCATATCACTGATATTCTTCACCGCGGCACGCAGCGCATCCAGTTTCTGATACGCTTCCCGTGCATGGGTGCTTTGTGACGAGATCCGCATCCGCAGAGGAGAGGGTCTCCTGCTCTTTTTTCAGATTTTCGATTTCTTTTTTCCCGTCCGCGATCTGTTTCTCGGCTTTTTCCAGTCCGGCAGCCGAACGGGTCTCCTGTTTCTGCAGTTCCCCCGCCCGCTTTGTCGTTTCCTCGAGCTCGCGGTAGTCCGGAAGTTCTGCCTTCGCCCTGGCGATTTCATCCCGGTAACCGGCCGCTTCCGGTTTCCGTTTTTCCTGTTCCTTCCGCGCCTGTTCCAGCGAAACAAGCGCAGCGTTCTGTTTTGCCAGCAGTTCCGTGGTCGCTTTCAGCTTCGCCTCCGTGTTTTTTTGATTCTGTGCCCGGGTCAATGCCTCGGTACATTCCGCGATCTGTTTTGTGAGGTCTGCCGACTTCCTGTCAAGCGCATCATAGTTTGCGGTGTCGTCCCGGAGAAGTTCTTCCAGAAGCTCGGATACTTCCGTTACGGTCAGTTCATTCTTCCGGGCTTTATCGACTTCGACCAGATGCACATCGGTATCTTCACACAGGATGTCTTTCGTATACTGGCGGATACTCTTGCCGGCATCTTCGTTTTTCCGGATCAGTTCGTTGGATCTTGCACGAAGGGCATCCTGGAGATCCTGGTAGGGTTTTGTCTGAAACAGCCGGCGCAGGATCGCCTTGCGGTCTTCTGTCGGGGCCGTGAGCAGCTTCATGAAATCACCCTGGGCGATCATCGCAATCTGGGAAAACTGTTCCCGGTCGATCCCGATGATCTCATTGACCGCGGTTTCCACTTCTTTTGTCTTCGTAAGAACCCGGCCGTCCGGATAATACAGTTCCTGTTCCGCGCCTTTCTTTACCATTCCGGCTCCGCCCTTCTTCTTCGGGCGCTCATACGCCGGGCTGCGGCGGATGCGGTAACGCTTCCCCGCATACTCAAACGTCAGATCCACTTCCGTGCGGGTATCCGGATCGGCATATTTGGAGCGCATCATTTCCGCGGTCCGGTTGTTTCCGCTGGGTTTTCCGTAAAGCGCATAGGTGATCGCATCAAAGATCGTGGTCTTTCCGGCTCCGGTATCTCCGGTTATCAGATACAGCCCGCGTTTTCCGAGCTGATCAAAGTCAACCGTGGTTTCTGCGGGATACGGGCCGAACGCCGTCATCACAAGTTTTACCGGTCTCATTTCTGTTCCTCCCAGGTCGCTTCAATCAGAGCAGTGAGGTATGCGCTCTGTTCTTCGTTCATCGGCGCCCCGTTCTGCATTTCGTACAGATCCTCGAACAGTTCCAGCGGGGATTTCCGCTCGATATCTGCCGCGTCGGTATCCTGTGAAAGACTTCTGGTGCGCCGGTTGTCATAATCCATCTTCATCAGATTCCGGTAAATGACCTTCAGCTTCGATACCGCTTCCGGGATATCCTCTTCATCCGTCAGGGTGATATGGGTATAGTCATCCCGCAGGGAGGTTCCTTCATAGAAGGGCTTTGCGGTTACCTCCGCATAGGTGCCGCGGATCTCCGCCATTCCGTGCAGCGGAATCAGCGGTACGGTCCGTACCGAGACGCTGCCCTTTTCCTTCAGTTCCACGACGGTGACCGACTTTGTATGACCGGCCTCGGAGAACGAATACTTCAGGGGGGTTCCGCAGTAGCGGATCTTGTTCGGAATGATATCCTGGGGGCCGTGAATATGCCCGAGGGCTGTATAATCAAAGACTTCAAATACCGAGGCATCCACATTGTCACTGCCGCCGACCGAAATCTCTTCCGAATCCGAACGGGACGCTCCGGTCACAAACTGATGCGTGATCAGCACATTGCGCACGGATTCATCAATGTCCATATGCGAAATGGCAGTACGCACGGCGTCCGTATAGCTGGAAATCTCTTCCTCCGGATAAAACCGGCGCACGTGTGCCGGCTTGATAAACGGCAGGCTGTAGATCTTCACCTCCCCGTATTCATCCCGAAGGGTGAAGGGGGTTACCGTGCCGTCATAGACCGGTGACAGATGAATGCCTGTGACATCCATCAGGCGGGAGCCGAAGGCAATGCGCTCCGGTGAATCATGGTTTCCGCTGATGACAAAAACCGGAAGATGCCGCTGTGCCAGTTTTACCAGCAGATCGTCAAACATCTCTACGGCTTCGGCAGGCGGAACCGGCTTGTCATAGATATCTCCCGCAAGGATCACACCGTCCGGCTGTTCTTCGTCAATGACCGCAAGAATCTTTATGAGAATGTATTTCTGGTCCTCCAGCATGGAATATCCGTTTACGTTTTTTCCAAGATGGAGATCCGATAAATGGATCAGTTTCATGGTTCCTCCCGCGTTCCGGCAATGCGGATTCTTTTTTTTATCATACAAACTTCCGGCGCAAAAAACATTCCACCTCCGGTTTATTTTTCGTCTTCCCCAAAAAAAGCAGGGAACCTGTTCTCACGGATGTGAAAACTGCGTTCCCTGTGTGCAGATTGAACCGGCGCCCGTTATGAGCGATACGGAGTTCTTCGTCGTTCCTGCGGTACTTTTACCGTTTCCGCACGCGGTCAGGCAGCTGCGGTAAACGGAATTGCGGCATCGACATTGAAGGCGGTGCTGCCGACCTCCCTTGCCAGAAGCTGATACTGCGTTCCGCTGTCTTCCCGCGGGCTGAGACCGAAGGTCAGACTGGACGGGAGCACCCGTTCATTGCGGATTTCCAGGAGTCTTGGCTCATTCAGCACATGGCCCTGTTCATCAATGAAGAACAGTTCATACATCCGGTCGGGATGAATCCCGTTCCCCGCCATGCGGAAACTCAGGGTAAATACCGGCCCGGAAAGTTCCCGGTCGGTTCCGTTGATCACAAACGGAAGTGCTCCGGCACTCTCCGCAACATGCCAGCGGTCAATCAGAGCGTCTGCCGCCCGGTTCGTTCTTGCGGGCATCGCCGCCATGCGCTCATTCAGCGCAGTCTGCGCCTTCCGGGCAATCCCGCGGAAGCGGTCCTTGTCCTGCGCCGTTCCGTCACCCTTTACCGCCCGCACCGGATGGCATACAAAGTAGACGATCTGCCGCGAAGCAGACATCGCACTGAGCAGTTCCAGCGCTTTTTCCAGACGTTCTTCATCCAGGTTGACAAACGGGTCATCCAGGATCAGGAACGGCTGCTCATTCTCAAACAGCGTATCGATCAGCGCAAGCCGCATACAGAAATCCATCATGTCGTAATATCCGGTGCTGTAGCCTTCCGCCACATGAACCCGGTCATTTTCTTCAATGGAGACATTGAAGTCGATGTCCAGGATGCCGCGCACCGCATCGTTTCCGAGCCATATCTGCATGTAATCATTGAACAGCTGTTCCACTTTGCCGAGATACCGGCCGGCAAGGTTTTCCCTTGCCTCCGAGATCGTCCGCATCGCCCGTTTCAGCATACCCAGCTCATTGAGGGCGGATTCCCGCTGCTCATACATCTGGCTGAGCTCCCGTTTCACATCGGGCAGAAGTTCGGCGGAACGCTCGGTCTGACGGATGAATTCCTGTTTCCGGCTGTTCTCCGATACCAGGGCGTCTCTTCTCGCCTCCAGCATCTGGATACTGCGGCGCAGGGCATTCTCCCGTTCGCCGCCGTCATCCGGCATGCTTTCCTGCTCTTCGACGATCGCTTCCCGCTGACGCAGGAGCGGAGCCATCTCATTGAGGGTATTTTTATACTCCTCTTTCTTCTGACACACTGCCGCAAAGACATCTTCGCCTTCGGACGCAAACCGCCCGTAGGTGTTTTCAAATACGAGAATTTCCGTCTCTGCCTGTTTCTTCTTTGTCTCCGCATCGGAACTCTCTTCCTTCAGTTCGTTCCGCTTTGCGGCGAGGCGGCTGGCTTCCGTGATGTCTGCCCGGACAAGATCAAGCCGCGTATCCAGCGGTTCTTCTTCATAGCATCCCTTCAGCTGTTCCAGCAGGACGGCCTGGGTATACTCGAGATCCGCAATCTGTTTTTCGCGTCTCGTCTGACGGTGGGCACGCTCAGCGAGGATGCGGCTGTAATTTGCATATTCCGTGCTGCAGAGCGATGCGGCCTTCAGGGCATCCAGCACATTGTCTGCGGTGGTTTCAATTCCCACCGGAGCCAGTGATTCACGGATCCGGGATACCGCATTGTCATAGTTCCGGTCGATTTCCGCCTTCGCCTTTTTCAGGGAATCCGTCTTTTCGGAATCCGGGCGGGCAATCGCTTCGCGGGTCACCCCGGCCTCAACCAGGTAATGCGCCTCATTCTGGCGGGCTGCCTGAAGCTGCGCTTCCGCAACCTTGTAGGCTTCGGACTTTTTGCGCAGATACTCTGCCGCTTCTTCATAGCTGAGGCCGCCAAGCCCTTCATAATTACTGTCGACTTCCCAGCGCTCTTCTTCCAGACGGTTGAACTCCGCTTCCAGCGCAGTCATCTTCTGTCTCGCTTCGCTTGCCTCAAACGGCGTTTCGTCGTTGAGCTGCTCTTCCGTGCACTTGTTCTCTTCGAGGAACTTCTTCTCTGCCTCCTTTGCGGCGGCGAGCCTTCCTTCCACGAGACGGTATTCCGTTTCCTTCTTCCGCAGGCAGTCGGCTGCCTCATCGGCACTCATCCCGGCGGCGTCTTTATAAAGCGCTTCCGTATGGGCAAGAATCCCGTTGATATAATCGGTCTGTTTCCGGATATAGTCCCGGGTCTCCTTCTGGTCTTTTGCCTTGGCCCGCAGAACCCGAAGGCGTTCCGCATTGATTCCGATGCGGGTGAGCACTTCCTCGGTGATCAGCTTTTCGGACCTGCCGTAACGCTGAACCCAGCGGATCACTTCCCGCTCATCATCTTTCATGCGGGCACTGCTTTCTTCAAGGCTCCCGTTCAGGGAGACAATGCCCTTCTGCACGAGGTCGATCTCGTCCCGGATCTCCGCCTTCTTCTGTTCTTTCTCGGTTTTGCGGCGTTCGGTTTCCGTGACATAGGCTTCATATTCCGCATATGCCTTACGGTATTTGTTTCCGCTGATCAGTCCGAAGATGATCAGTGCCAGACCGAGTACGGCGATGGCAGCCAACGGCAGGGAAACCATCACGGCCGCGGCCGCTCCGGCGATCAGTGCGATAACGCCGAGCACGACCAGCAGAGTGCCGTATCCTTTGGCAGGCTCCTCCACCGGTGTGAGATCCGCATCCTTGATTTCATCGATCTTCAGCAGCTGGGTATTGAGATCCTCCGCTTTGACCTTTTCCGTGTCGATCTTCTGGGTATAGCTGTCTTTCTCCGCCTGTTCCTGCATGATGCGGCGGTAAATGACCTTCATCCGGTCCGCTTCTCCCGGTTCCGGCAGGGGATCCTTGTTGGCTTCGAGAATTCCCTTTTCTTCTTCCGTGATCTTATTGCGTTCGAGGGCCTCCTGGCGGATACTGACGGCCTGTTCCATTTTCTGTACTTCGGCCAGCCGGTCCAGATACGGTTTGATCCGCTCCGGGCTGCATTCCGCCATCCCGTCCAGTTCGCTCTGCACAGCAGCGGTTTCTGCCTTGAGATCCCGGAACTTTCCCTTCAGAACTTCCCACTCATCCGCTTCCTTCTGCAGCATCGCTTCCAGAGATTCTTTCTGCCGGTTGAGATCCTGACGGCGGGAAGAGAGTTCGTTGATCTTCGCAATGCCGGGTGCGGTCTTCTCCGGATCGTATTCCTTCAGGCGGTCAAGATCTGCCTGGCGCACTTCGACATCTTTGGTTAATGACGCAAAGCGGGTCTGCGTGTTCTTCCAGGATTCCTCCTCATGGGCAAGCGCCTGCCGGTTGGAGTCCTTCATCCGGATCAGATCCTGTACGGCATTTTCCGTACCGATGACACTCCGGAGAGTTTCCGGATAGGAGCTGTCGGCCGCCACGGCCTCACAGACGGCTGTGTAGCCGGCCGGAACCGTCTCCTCTCTTGCGGCGGCCGCCTCTTCTTCATAGGCCTTCTTTACGCCCTGCAGTTCACCGGATACCTGACGGATCCGGTCCAGCACATTGGCTTCGGGGATGTCGCCCTGATACCGGTCAAAGATTTCCCGGTAAGCTGCGGTTGTTTCCTCCGCTTCCGTCTCCAGGCGTTCAATGCGGGCGGTGAGTTCTTCGACCGCATCCATATTCCGGCGGTTCTGATCGATCGCCGCATCCTCGGGCACACTGCCGCCGAGTTCGATGCGCATCATATCCAGTCTGTCGGTCAGAACGCCGATCTCTCCGCTCACATCCTCCAGCAGTTTGCGGGAGGCTTCCAGCTTCCGGCGGTCATCGACTGCCTTGTCATACTCGTCTTTCTGGGTTTCGATCTGCGTACGCACTTCTTCCAGCTCGGCTGTGATATCGCGCACCCGCTCTCTTGCGGCTTCCTGTTCGCGGACTTCCCGCTCCAGAAGATCGCTCTGAGTCTGCTTCTCCGTGATGTTTCGGTTGATACTGTCAAGCTGGCCGCGTCCGTCATTCTTTTCATAAACCCGGGTCAGCTGGCTGAGATCGGCGATCGCAGCTTCATAGGAAGCGGTGTTGTTCGCATGCGCAATCAGGCTGTTGAGCCGGTTCTGAATGCTTTCGGTGCCGGCACCGTCATCCGCGCCGCTCTGGTTGACAAAGACGATGCGCTGAAAGGCCCCGGCATCGAGCTTGAACAGCTCCTCGCCCAGGCTGCCGGCAGCGATGCGCACCGGCTCTCCGGTTTCCAGATTGATGATCTTTACACTGTCAAAGCGCTGGTTTTCCCCAAAGGTGCGCCGGACGCGGTACGTTACCCCATCCGCCTCAAAGTCCAGGGTGCCGCCGTAGACGCCGCCCTGCCAGGGGGAATAGCGCTTCCGCTCATTTTCCGTGATGTCCCGGGACAGCCCGCTGTCAAACCCATACAGCATTGCCTTCAGGAAGGCCGCCATGGTGGTCTTTCCCCAGCCGTTTTCTTCGAGGATGATATTCAGACCATCGTCAAATTCATAGTCATAGTCATGAAGCCGGCCGAAGTTATCGACATGCATACTGAGGAGTTTCATGCGTTCCCCTCCCTTCCGCAGAGTGCGTTCCAGCCGCAGGTGATCAGCCGGCCCCGCTCCGCCTCACTGAGTGAATCATCCTGCAGGACAAGACGTACGAATTCGCTCTGCAGGGAAATATCATTTTCAAGTGCGCGTTCATCCACAACCATTACGGTATTGTCAAATACCTCTGCCGCAAAGACCTTTCCCTGCAGGTACTCCCGCAGAGCAGCGGTATCCACCGCCCTGGCAAATGCGGTCTTTCCCTTCAGGGTCAGCCGCAGGAAGGTATCCCCGCCGCAGTCCGCAGCCGCCTTTTCACTCTTACTGCGCAGCGCCTGGGCATCATCATCCGGCTCCACATTCACTTCCGCATTCCGGTATTTGAACCGGGTTTCCTTCGTACAGAAGGTTTTGTGCGTATTCTGCCCGGTATCCATGACCGCATAGCCGAAGACACCGTTCTCTGCTTCCTCCCAGCCGGAGGGCTCAAACGAAGGCAGACGCACAGCCCCGTCAAAAAACACCCCTGCGACATCGGTAAGCTCCGCCGTAACATTTTCGGACGGGACCCGGATCGTAATGCCGCCTTCCGAACGGGACAGTTCGGTTTTCCCGATGGTCATGGTTTCGTCATCTTCGCACAGAAGAATGAGATTGTCCGGAAGATCCTTCCGGACAGAAAGACGCAGATGCGTCTCACTGTCGGGGCAGAGAATTACCGGAAGATCCCGGTTTGCCCGAACCGTATCCAAAAGTGCATCCACCGCGGATTCCGGCACATAAATACTGTTGAAAACCCGGCCCGGGAAGATCGCAAGATCCGCCCCCATGCGAATCGCCTTCTC
>CAJOLG010000070.1 GCA_905235315.1 uncultured Solobacterium sp.
TCTTTACTGTTTGTCTCAATGACCGTCATTTTCTTGCGGTCCTTCGGATCGCGGCCGATCGGCGCATCGATCATCCCTTCATCATGCGGTATCACCCCGTCACAGAGGGCAAGATATTCTCTGTGACAGGTTTTTGTTTCAAGCTGACGGGCGATTTCACGGTGTGCCTGGTCATTTTTACAGGCAACGATACAGCCGGTCGTATCTTTATCAATGCGGTGTACGATTCCCGGGCGAAGCACTCCGTTGATGCCGGAGAGATCACTGCAGTGGTAAAGCAGAGCATTTACCAGAGTCCCGGAATACACCCCTGCCGCAGGATGAACGACCATCCCCTTCGGCTTATTGATCACAATGATGTCATGATCCTCATAAAGTATCGAAAGCGGAATATTCTCCGGTTTTACATCCAGCGGTTCATCCTCCGGAACCAGCGCAAGGATGACATCATTTTCCTTCAGTTTCAGCGAGCTTTTGGCGGGGGTTCCGTTGACGGTTACCGCGTCTTCTGCGCAGAGCTGCTGAATGCGGCTGCGCGAAAGATCGGTCTGGTCCGCAAGATACTTGTCCAGCCGGATGCCGGACATGTCCGAGGTGAGTCTGATTTCACGCATCCGGATTCTCCTTTTTCCGCGAAGCGGACTGCTCCGGTTCAAGGAACGAAGCCAGAATCAGCAGACAGACACCGACCGAAAGGCAGATATCCGCAACGTTGAAAACCGGAAAGTCATAGCCGAAAATATAGAAATTCAGAAAGTCTCTTACATATCCCAGTGCCAGACGGTCAATCAGATTCCCGATTGCGCCGGCGATCATCAGCGTCAGCGCGATACAGGACAGACGCTGCCCTTTCCGGTGAATCCGCTGCAGAACATACAGCATTCCGATGACAGCCACCGCGGAAAGAAGCGTCAGAAAAAGGCGCTTCCCCGCCAGCATACTCCAGGCAGCGCCGGTGTTTGTCACACATGTAATATAGAAAAATCCCGGAATCACTTCGACATTCGCAAACGCGGAAGGATTCGCGAAAATCAGGTATTTCGTAAGCTGGTCCAGAAGCGTAAGACCGACAATCAAAATCCAGTAAACAAGCATAATAAATATTTTACCGAATCATATCCGAAAGTGAAGTGTTATTTCCGAACGAATTCCCGTACCGGCATCACATTGAATCAAACATCTCGGCCGCTTTTTCAAGATGTTTCGTGACCGGCAGGTGCTGCGGACAGGCAGTTTCGCATTTTCGGCATTTGATACAGTCGGAAGCCGCGGACCGGTCCTTTACCGCACTGCGGTATGCCTCGCGTGCTTCTTCCATCTGCCCGTTTCCAAGCTGAAGGTTCATTGCCCGGAAGATATCCGGGATCGGGATCTGTTTCGGACAGCCTTCCGTACAGTAACTGCAGGCGGTGCAGGGAACCGCAGCGGATCTGCCGATAATCTCCTGTGCCTGCCGGATGATGCGGTATTCTTCTTCATTAAGCGGCTGAAAATCTTTCATATAGGAAATATTGTCTTTCATCTGATCGATATTGGACATTCCGGAAAGAACGGTAATAATGCCGTCCAGCGATGCCGCAAACCGAATCGCCCAGGATGCGTACGACATATCCGGATGACAGGCATCGAACAGTTCTTTCACCTTCTCCGGCGGGTTTGCCAGTGCTCCTCCCTTTACCGGTTCCATAATCACGATCGATTTGCCGTGTTTTCTTGCGGTCTCATAGTTTTCCCGGGAGGTAACATCCGGGTTTTCCCAGTCCGCATAGTTGATCTGCAGCTGCACAAAATCCACTTCCGGGTGTTCGGTCAGAATCTCATCCAGAAGCTGCGGGTCATCATGAAACGAAAATCCGAAATGGCGGATGGTTCCCTGTTCTTTCTGTTCCTTCACAAAGTCCCAGAGATGAAATTTGTCATATTTGCGGTAATTGTTCTCCTTCAGGGAATGCAGGAGATAATAATCAAAATAGCCGGCACCGGTCCGTTTGAGACTGGTATAAAACTGATTCTTCGCCGCCTTCTCCGTCGGAGCCATCAGAAAGGCATTGACTTTTGTCGCCAAGGTATATGAATCACGCGGGTAGCGTTCCACAAGCGCCTTGCGGATCGCGGTCTCGGATCCGGCATAAATGAATGCCGTATCAAAGTAGGTAAACCCTGCTTCCAGGAAAAGATCGACCATTTCCTTTACCTGTTCCACATCCGTAACCATGCCCGCTTTGCGGGGAAGACGCATCAGTCCGAATCCGAGTTTCGGCGTATCCTTTCCGAAATAGTCTGACATTTCCGAATACCTCCATTTACGGTTTCATTATAAAAACATCCGCGGATTGCTCAAAGGGTTCAACAAAAAAACAGCCGGAATTTCCGGCTGTTCAGGTAGCTCAGCGTTTCTTTTTTTCTTCGTTCATTGCCTGAATATAGCCGACAACACGATGTTTCTGCCTTGTCGGAAGTGACTGATACATCATAAGAAGAGCATATTCATCGGAATCCGTACGAAGCTCGATCCGATCCGGATTGTATTTCTTTCCTTTTTTTCCTGCCCCAAGAACGACATAAGGGCTCACATCCAGTGCATCACAGATCGAAAGTATCTTATCGGAGGAAGGGTTAAGCTTCTTTCCTTTCCAGTCGCTTATGGTACTCTGAGGAATACCAGTGCGTTCCGAAAATTCCTTTTGTGTCATACCACTGCTTCGAATCAGTTGAACCAGATTTTCTCCAATCGTTTTTCCTTTAGGTTTGCCTGCTGTTTTTGGCATATTTTTTTCCTCCGACGGTATCAGTATAAATGCGAATGGGCCAAAAATGCAATTAATGTGCTGTTATACGTGAAGTTTAATTCAAATATACTGTATATTCTGCTTTTCGAAACATGAAAATACCCTGCGTCTGTTCCGCAGGGTAACGGTGTTATCGCTGTTCGAGATATGCTTTCAGACCTTTGGCAATCTGATCCGGGCACGATGTAGGGCGCACCCCGCACTGAATTCCTTCCAGTCTGTCGATCACATCGTTGATGTTCTGATCTTTGATCAATGCGGCAATCCCTTTCAGGTTTCCGTTGCAGCCGTTGATGACCTGAAGACTTTTGATGGTATCGCCTTCGAGTTCAAACTGCATCTCGGTCGAACAGGTTCCGCGCGGTTTGTAGATAAACGATGCCATTAATAATTCTCTCGCTTCAGTTCAAAGTAAGCCTGCGGATGCGCGCATACCGGGCAGATTTCCGGAGCTTCCTTTGCGACAACGACAGCCCCGCAGTTACGGCACTGCCATGTGACTTCATCCTTGCGGGCAAATACTTCGCCGCTCTTGATGTTCGCAAGGAGTTTGTTGTAGCGCTCCTCGTGCTCTTTTTCGATTGCCGCAACACCGCGGAACTGCTCTGCGATCTCGGGGAAGCCTTCTTCATCCGCCTTTTCCGCAAAGGATTTGTACATTTCGGTCCATTCTTCATGCTCGCCTTCGGCAGCCTGCTTCAGGTTGTCTTCGGTATCATGAATCTTGCCTCCCTGCAGAAGCTTGAACCACATTTTTGCATGCTCTTTTTCGTTCAGTGCGGTTTCCGCAAATGTACCTGCGATCTGCTCATAACCGTCTTTCTTTGCACGGCTTGCCCAGTAATCATACTTATTGCGGGCCTGACTCTCGCCTGCGAATGCATACGCAAGATTCTTTTCCGTCTCTGTTCCTTTAATGTCTTTCATAAATTCTCCTTCATAATCTCCGGGATCTCCTGTCCCTCATTTCATTCTATCAGCAATTTCCTTCCGTTTGGTTCAAAAAGCTCAATTTGATTTCGCTTCTTCCAGCTCGAACCAGAATGTGCTTCCTTCGCCCAGTGTGCTTTCTACCCCGTAGGCCGCCTCATGCAGTTCCAGGACATGCCTGCAGATATTCAGTCCAAGACCGCTGGAATCCGTCCGGCGGACATGTTCACGGTCAATTTTATAAAAGCGGTCCCAGATATCATCCAGCTGTTCTTTCGGAATTCCCGGACCGTGATCCGCGACTTCGACCCTCACGTTGTTTTCTCTGCGGAATGCGCGGACTTCGATTGTTTTGGAATCGCCGGAATAATTGACGGCATTCGTCATGAAGTTGTTGAAGACCTGCTCCATCCGCTGCTCATCGGCACATACCATCATATCGTCTTCACAGGAAAGAAGGATTTCAAAGCCGTCCTGCTTATGGTAAAACTCATATTTCCGGACGTTGCGTTTTACAAGTTCACTCATTGAGAAAACCGTTTTGTGAAGTTCGACAACGTTTTCGCTGAGTTTTGAAAGATCCAGCAGATCATCCACAAGGTACTTCAGACGTTCACTCTCATTGATGATGACATCCAGGTTTTCGTCGGTTTTTTCGCCCGGCAGATCCCGCATCATCTCGCCGTATCCTCGGATCATGGTAAGCGGTGTCCGCAGATCATGCGATACATTTGCGATCAGATCCCGTTTTGCCTGATCGGCTTTCCGAATATCCGCTGCCGCCTGCGTCAGGGTCAGGTTCAGTTCCTGTGCTTCCCGATAGCGGTCGGTGCTCGGATCGGTTTCATACACGCCGTCCGGGAGTTTTTTGGCAGCGTTGTTGATCTTGGTGAGCGGATCGGCAATCGTCCGTGTCATGATCCAGGCTAACAGCAGAACGGACACAAACAGAATTGCGGCAATATAAATAATCTGCAGACGGAGCGTCTGTATCGTTGCGTTTACGGGGGAAAGCCCGGCATAGATCATCACAATGGAAGTCCCAAGATCCGTATCCACAATCCGTGTCAGGGTCAGATTTTTCATTTCATCCCGCCCGGCAGGCCGCGGGGAATCTGCATGCGGGCCGCCCGGAATCCCCATACCGTCCGAGGTGGACAGATATTCGTTGCCGTTTTCCCGGGCCAGCTGATACTGTTCCAGGATTTCTCTGGTATTCATCCGGTAAAGGACACAGCCCATATTTCCCGTAACCTGATCGACCCCGGACGTATTGATGATCCGGACGCAGGTATCGTTGGCAGTGCTGACTTCCCATATCGTCTCGGTCAGATCATCTTCATCCCCGGACGTAATTGCTTCCACCACTTCATCCCCGGCTTTGCGGACCGCATCCATCTTGCTTTTCTCATACATCGGCTCCAGCAGCTGTGTCTGAAAGAACGTCAGCAAAAGAATCAGGCCCACGACAAACACCATAAGATAAAGCGTGATATTAAAGCTAAGACTCTTCTTTTTCAAAGCGGTACCCAACTCCTCTCAGCGTAACGATATACCTGCTGTAATCGCCGAGATTCCGTCTCAGCAGTTTGATATGTGTGTCAAGCGTCCGGTCATCGCCGAAGAAATCATATCCCCATACCGTCCGCAGGATCTGTTCCCGCGTCAGTGCAATACCGGCATTTTTCACAAGATAAACCAGCAGATCATACTCTTTGGGAGAAAGTGTGATCCGTTCGCCCCGGATCGATACGGTGCGCGCATTGAAATCAATCTCCATTTCATTGATCCGGAAGATATCCGCCGCCGATCCCGCCGGATTTGTCCGTTTCAGAATCGCGTGAATCCGCATCATCAGTTCTTTTGAAGAGAACGGTTTTACAACATAGTCGTCCACGCCCACGTCAAACCCATGGATCCGGTCATATTCCTCGCCCAGTGCCGACAGCATTATTACAGGCAGGCCGGGATGCGTTTTACGGATTTCCCGCACTGCGGAAAAGCCATCCAGATTCGGCATCATGATATCCATTACAACAAGATCAAACCGCTCATTCTCACAGCGTTCCACCGCATCAAGGCCATCCACCGCTTCTTCGGTTTCAAAGCCTTCAAATACAGCATACTTGCGAATCATTTCACGAATTTTTGCCTCATCATCGACTATCAGAATTCTCGTCATAGATTTCTCCCGCTTTTGAGTATAAACGCCCTATGTGAATTTGGTGTGAACTTATGCGGCTTTTGTGACCGCATTTGCGACCGCTTTGATTTCGGGAACCTCAAGATCCTCAATGGTGCCCTCATCTCCCGCCTGAGCGTAGCCTTCCCGCATCGGGATTTTGGCAAGAACCGGAATCCCGTATTTGCCGGCAATCTCATCAATGTGGGACTCCCCGAAGATATTGATCCGGTTTCCGCACTGACCGCATTCCACATAGCTCATGTTTTCAACCAGACCGAGCAGCGGAATATTCATCATATTGGCCATATTGATGGCCTTTTCAACTACCATTCCGACAAGTTCCTGCGGAGAAGCGACAACGATGATTCCATCCAGCGGCAGAGACTGAAATACGGTCAGCGGGACATCGCTGGTTCCCGGAGGCATGTCCACTACCATATAGTCAACATCGTCCCAGTAAACCTCCTGATAAAACTGCCGGATCATGCCTGCGACGATCGGGCCGCGCCAGATGACCGGCTGATCATCCCGTTCCAGCAGCATATTTGCGCTGACCACCTGAATTCCGCTCTTTGTGACAGCAGGATATGCAAGTTCCCCGTCGCCGTACATCTTTTCTGTTACGCCGAACACCTTAGCCATCGAAGGTCCGGTGATATCTCCGTCAAGAACCGCCGTCCGGAACCCTCTGCGCTGCAGTTCGCTCGCAAGAAGGCTCGCGACAAACGACTTGCCGACGCCGCCTTTGCCGGATACGATACCGATAATATGGCCGATCCTGCTTTTGGCGTGCGGTTCAATTTTCAAACTTTCTGCAGTGCGCTCTCCGCAGCTGGCAGAGCACCCTTCACAATTATGATTGCAGTTGCTTGAATTAATCTCATTACTCATGTTCTGTTTTTCTCCTCAAACACCTGGTATTTTACCAAATCTCCTCTCTCCCTGCACTGTTATGGCTCGTTTGGACAGGAAACATGCTAAAATATGGGTCGTTGTGAGAAAAGAGGAAATAGTATGGCTGGTTATGTAGTAGTCGGAAGTCAGTGGGGCGATGAAGGCAAAGGTAAAATTGTTGACCTGCTCGGCACGCACATGGATATGGTTGTTCGTTTTCAGGGCGGCAACAACGCCGGACACACCGTTGTCGTCAACGGCAAGACAGTGATCCTGCATCTTCTTCCGTCCGGAATTCTGAATAAAGATGCGCTCTGCGTGATCGGACCCGGTGTTGTCGTAAATCCGTTTGTCCTGTTTGAAGAAATCGATAAACTCAACGCACAGGGATTTGACTGCTCCAATGTCCGTGTCAGTGACCGTGCCCATCTTCTCATGCCTTACCATAAATATATTGAT
Source organism: uncultured Solobacterium sp. (assembly GCA_905235315.1). Lineage (GTDB taxonomy): Bacteria > Bacillota_I > Bacilli_A > Erysipelotrichales > Erysipelotrichaceae > Bulleidia. Next base: position 7,258 of record CAJOLG010000070.1, read on the forward strand.
GAACTCGAAGAAGCCGACGCCGGTGCCGGAAAGATCGGTACCACCAAAAACGGAATCGGCCCCTGCTATGCGGATAAATACAACCGGATCGGAATGCGCGTATGCGATCTCAAAGACTGGGATGTGTTCTGCGCAAAACTCCGTACGATTCTGGATAAAAAGAACCGTCAGATCGTCAATCTCTACAACGGTACCCCGTTTGACTATGATGAGATGGTCAGCCAGTTCGCCGAAATCCGGCCCCGTCTTCTGCCGATGATCATCGATGCGGTCGATAAAGTCAACAAGGCGCTCGATGCCGGCAAAAACGTACTCTTTGAGGGTGCACAGGCCAATATGCTGGATATCAATTACGGAACGTATCCGTATGTCACCTCTTCTTCCCCGACCGCTGCCGGGGTCTGTGAAGGCGCCGGAGTCAGCCCGAAAAAACTCGATCGGATTATCGGTATCGCAAAAGCCTACAGCACGCGTGTGGGAGAAGGCCCTTTCGTAACAGAACTGAATAACGAGACCGGTGAAAAGCTGCGGAAAACCGGAAATGAGTACGGTGCGACCACCGGCCGTCCCCGCCGCACCGGATGGCTTGATCTGCCCGTCGTCAAACAGGCAGTAACGATTAACGGAATGACCGATCTTGCGATTACCAAAATCGATATCCTCAGCGGCTATGACACCCTTCCGGTATGTATCGGATACCGGATCGGCGATACCGTCTACGATACCGTACCTGCCTTGATTTCTGACTATGAAAAAGCAGAACCGGTATACCGTGAATTCCCCGGATGGAAAGAAGACATCTCCGGCGTACGAAGCTATGAAGAGCTTCCGAAGGAATGCCGTGATTATGTGGAATTCATCCAGGAATACTGCGGTGTGCGCATCTGCCTGGTATCAGTCGGCCCGGATCGGGAAAGCAACATTCTTCTCAATCC
>CAJOLG010000071.1 GCA_905235315.1 uncultured Solobacterium sp.
TTCAGTAAAACATATTTTTCAAGCGGAAACACCACCGCAAACTGAACAAGCCCGGCGAGGACCGCCGCGAGTGTAGGTGCCGCATTTGCCATACCCGGCCAGGCCGAGCTGATCAGATATACCGTTCTGCCCTGCAGCCAGGTTGTGAAGCAGATCAGAATACTGATTATGACAAAGAAAATCAGCACATTCCGCTTCGGCGAATCACTGTGGAATGTTGCCCTGCGATTCAGAAAATACCCCAGTATATTTGCGATGGCATTGGACAGGAAAAACGGAAGAACATATCCCCAGTTGCTGTTTCCTTCACCGACCGATTCTGCAGAGAAAATGACACTGAGCGGAAACGGAAGCGGAGTCTTCCAACCGCGCATCAGCACAAACAGCACATTTACCAGAATCAGCTGAGTGATCGTAACCCCGGCAGAGACGAGATTGAATTTCAGAAACTGAATCAGCCCTTTCTTTTTTGTATTATTATCTTCCATATTACAAACTATCATAACGCGTAAAACGGACCTCCGCATGCAGGAGATGGAAAACTGTGCACATGCCGGAAAATCGTAGTAGAATATAACAGCACGGAGGCTTAGCTCAGCTGGGAGAGCGCACCCTTCACAGGGGTGATGTCGCAGGTTCGAGTCCTGTAGCCTCCACTTTTTATTTGAAAACGCACCGGATTTCCTTTATCTGAAACGGGTCCGGTGCGTTTATTTTCAGTTTGGAAGCAGGATCTCATCCAGCGGGATATCCCATGGATCCGTTTCGATCCGATCCACCTGCTGTTCGGGATAGGCAATCCCCACCTTCTTCATGGACGGCTGCAGAACCGCATCATAATACCCCTTCCCGTATCCCGTCCGGTTTTTTTGTCCGTCAAATGCGGAAAGCGGTACGAACATCAGATCGATTTCGCTCAGCGGAACTTCATTCCGGGCAGCGGGCTCTTCCACGCCGAATGTCCCCGGATGCAGATCATCAAAGGAGCTGATCCGGTGAAACGTCAGTGTATTGCCCTGAATCAGCGGCACAGCCACCGGTTTATCATGGCGGAAGCACCAGGCGAGAAATCTGCGGGTATCCGCTTCCTCCCCCATGGAGACATAACAGCCGGTCATTTTTGCGGTTTCCGCATATCCCGTCATCTTTCGGAACAGCGAAGCATCATAGGCACCGCGGACCTCCTGTGAAACGGAACGTCTTGCGGAAAGGCCGTGTTTCCGTGCACTGTTCTTGTCCATCAGCCGATTGATCCGCTCATATCGATCTTGAGAAGCTGGTTGAGTTCAACTGCATATTCCATCGGGAGTTCTCTCGTAAAGGGTTCAAGGAATCCCATAACGATCATTTCCGTTGCCTGCGCTTCGCTCAGACCGCGGCTCATCAGATAGAACAGCTCCTCCTCCGAAATCTTACTGACTTTGGCTTCATGTTCGATCACGGAAGTATTGTTTTCATTGACGTTCAGCGGAATCGTATCCGATTTTGAACGGTCATCCAGAATCAGCGTATCGCACTCGATCTTCGACCTCGACCAGTCTGCCTTTGGGGTAAACCGGATCCAGTCACGGAAATTGGTTACGCCGCCGTTGCGTGAGATGGATTTTGAGATGATCGAGCTGCTGGTATGCGGGGCCAGATGGATCATTTTGGCTCCGGTATCCTGAAACTGATTTTTGGAGCCGACAGCGATCGAAATACACATCCCGTGCGCATACTCTCCTGCCAGAATGCAGGCAGGATATTTCATGGAAATCCGGGAGCCGATATTGCCGTCGATCCATTCCATGGTTCCTCCGGCTTCCACGCGCGCCCGCTTTGTGACAAGGTTGAGAATGTTGGAACTCCAGTTCTGCACGCTGGAGTAGCGGCATCTCGCGTTTTTGCCGACAAACACTTCCACAACAGCCGCATGCATGGAGTCTTTGGAATACTGCGGGGCTGTACACCCTTCTACGTAGGAACATTCCGCTCCGTCATCCACAATGATGATCGACCGCTCAAACTGTCCCATGGATTCGGAATTGATCCGGAAATAGGACTGCAGCGGCTTTTCAAGCTTCACGCCGGGCGGAACATAGATGAAACTGCCGCCGGACCATACCGCCGAATTCAGTGCCGCAAGCTTGTTGTCGGAGGCAGGCACAATCGTTGCGAAATACTTGCGGAAGATCTCCGGGTATTCGCGGAGCCCGCTGTCGATATCAAGGAAAATAACACCCTTGGACTGTACTTCGTCCAGCATATTGTGGTAAACGGCTTCTGACTCATACTGCGTTGTCACACCCGCGAGATACTTGCGTTCCGCTTCGGGAATCCCGAGCTTTTCAAACGTGTTTTTCACTTCCTCCGGGACATCTTCCCAGCTGCGTTCTGCTTCATCGCTGACACGCTTGTAATAGGTAAAATCCTGAAAATCGATTTCCGAAAGATCCGGTCCCCATTCGGGCATCGGCATCGCTTCAAACTGGTGATAGGATTTCACACGGAATTCCGTCATCCACTCCGGTTCCTGCTTGATCCGGCTGATCGTGCGGACAACTTCTTCGCTGATACCTTTTCCGGTGTCAAAAATACTGATGTCCGCATCTGCGAATCCGTATTTATAGTCATCCTGGGCGGAAAGAATTTCGTTATTGGCGTCGCTCATTTTTCCCCCTCACTTTCCGCAATCATCTGCTTCATCGCATTCCAGCCAATCGTAGCGCATTTGATCCGGTTTGCCTGACGGTATACATTCTTCATGGCAACGGCCTCTTCGAGTTTTGCGGCATCATAGTCTTTGCCGTCCACCATATTCATATATTCATCGATCAGTGCGGAGGCTTCCGCGACGGTTTTCCCTTTCAGAAGGTCCGACATAATCGAAGTGCTTGCGGTCGAAATCGTGCAGGCGACTCCGTCAAACCGGATATCACGGATCACACCGTCCTCGATATCCGCCTGCACCGTAATATCATCAATGCAGCTTTCACTGGACATATGCGCCCTGCGGTAACGCATATCATCCACAAGCGTGTGATTGTGAGGATATTTGTAATGGTCCATGATCAGTTCCCGAAGCACCATCGGGTCATCCAGCAGATTGTTGTATTCACTCATATGCCAGCTCCTCAGAAGAAGATGCCAACCGCATTTTCAAGCGAGATTTCCGAGCACGCTTTCACACAGCGGTCCACTTCTTCTTTTGTGTTGTAAAAATATAACGACGCACGGATCGTACTGTCCGTACCGATAATCTCATGCAGGATCTTTGCGCAGTGGTTTCCCGACCTTACCGCAATATTCTTTGCGGCCAGATAGCCTGCCGCATCCTGGGAGAACACTTCACGGTCATTAAACGTAACCGGCCCGTATTCATTGTCCGGATTATAAATGATGATATTGTCCAGCTTCGACATTTCCTGCAGGAAATATGACCGGAGCTCTTTTTCATATGCATGAATATTCTCGAGCCCGATCTTCATCAGGTAATCACAGGCAGCCGCAGCTCCGATCACACCCTCGATATTCGGGGTCCCCGCTTCAAATTTGCCGGGTGCGTGTTTCAGTTCATAGGTATATTCTTTCTGAAAACGCGCATTCATATCGCCGCCCATAAAAACCGGATCCATCTGTTCCAGCAGATCATAGCGTCCGTAAAGAATTCCGACACCGTCCGGCCCGCACATCTTGTGCGCTGAAAACGCCATAAAATCGATCCCGATCTCCCGCACATCCACGGGCATATGCGGCACAGCCTGGGCGCCGTCCGCAATAAACAAAGCTCCGTTGTCATGTGCCATCTTCGCAAGTTCTTTCGCCGGAAGAATACTGCCGAGCACATTCGTAACCAGCGCTGCGGCGACTGCTTTCACCTCCGGGGTAAAACAGGCGGCTGCGGCCTCAAGATCAACATTTGCCTGGCGGTCCAGCGGCAGATAGCGGACTTTTATTCCATACTCCTCTGTGAGACGGAACCACGGAAGAAGATTGCTGGCGTGTTCTGCCTCGGTCGTAAGAATGACATCTCCCGGTTTGAGAAAATGATGCGCAAGGCCGTATACGATCTGATTCATCGAGGCGGTCGCATTATGGGTAAATACGATTTCCCGCGGATCACAGGAAAGAAGCCGGGCAAATGACTCTCTCGCCCCGTCATACAGCCGGTCATTCATCGCTGCGATCGCATAATCACCGCGGTGAACATTCGAGGTATGCTCCGTGTAAAACGAGGTCACCGCATCAATCATGCACTGCGGTTTCAGCGTCGTGGCTCCGTTATCAAAATATACAAGCTCGGGATGGGCTTTCAGCATCGGAAAATCACTGCGAATCGCATTCACATCGATCATAATGCACTCAGTTTCCTTTCCAGCTCTTTGTGAAGAACCTCCCGGACCCCTTCGTCCGGAATCACATCTGCCACCGGCATCAGGTATCCGGAAGAAATCAGTGCCGTAACCTGCTGAATCGTAAGCCCGCGGCTCATCAGATAATACAGCTGTTCATCATCCACCCGGCCGATCGACATCGCATGGCTTGCCTCCACATCATTCTCATCGATCAGAAGTTCCGGCAGAATCGTTGACCGCTGCCCTTCCTCAAAACTGAGCGCCCGGCTGACCTGATGGTTTTTGGAGCGAACCGCTCCCTTCACGATCGTACCGACCGCATCGATCATCAGTTTTCCTTCCGCGAGAACCACCGCATAGTTATTCATTTCGCCAAGGGTATGCGGCGCAAAGTTCACAACATTCATTCGGTAGTTCACCTCCGACGAGGCAAGCGTTGCGGTGAGGATTTCCCCATGGGCATACGGTCTGCGCAGCGCCACATAGATACTTCTGTCAATCGGCGCACCGCCGCACTCTCCGTACGCAGTCACAAGATGCGCATTTTCATGCACTTCAAAGACCTCATCACTGGAAAGCGGCGCGCTGCACTCATTCCAGAACAGGATGGAGACATCGCATCCGTCCGCCACATAGCCGCGGATCCGGAGTGATTTTGCACTGCGTACCCGGAACATAAGCTGACAGTCTGTATCGCAGGTAATCGAAAGATCCAGGCTGCGGTCGCTTTCAATCAGATACTCCTGAAATCCGCGTTCCGGATGGATATTCTGACTAACACGGATCTCGTTCATTCGTTTCCCTGAACTTTCTGTGCCACGGCGCAGGAGCCAAGACTTACCGGTGCTTTCCTGCGCTCAGCCTCACTTGCCGGCTGAATATTGTAATCCCGGTAGATCCAGTCATATCCCTCTTCATCGATCTTCTTTGCGAGCTGGGCATCCCCTTCAACCACAATCTGTCCGTTCACGAGAACATGTACAAACTGCGGCTCGATCAGTTCATAGAAACGTTCATAATGCGAAACAACAATAAGACTCAGGGGATATTCCCGGCGCATGTTGTTGATGGCATTGGCCACAACCCTGAGCGCATCGACATCAAGGCCGGAATCCAGTTCATCCAGCATGGCGAGGTCCGGTTTCAGAAGTTCCATCTGAACGATCTCGTTCCGCTTTTTCTCACCGCCGGAGAACCCTTCATTGAGAAAACGATGTGCCAGGTCATCTTTCATTTCCAGATCTTTGATCGTCTTCTCCATTGCTTTGATGAATGTAAAAAGCGGAACCGGTGATTCCCGCCGGACATTCATCGCAGCCCGCATGAAATCACTGTTGGTAATTCCGGGAATCTCCTGCGGATACTGCATGGCAAGAAACAGTCCGGCACGGCTTCGCTCATCCACAGACATGGAGAGGATATCCTTTCCGTCAAAGGTAATGGAGCCTTCCGTAACCGTATATTTCGGATGGCCCATGATCGCCGCCAGCAGGGTCGACTTCCCGTTTCCGTTCGGCCCCATCAGCGCATGGACTTCCCCGCTGTTTACCGTGAGGTTCACTCCTTTCAGTATTTCGTTGCCTTCTACCGATACATGAAGATTTTCTATGACAAGATTTTTCATATATATTCCTTTATTTTCCCTACGGATTATATCACAGGGGTATGAAACCGTCTTGTCTGACGCCTTCGGCTTACCTGCGGCCGGGAAAGATTCAGATAAAATTCAGATGGAATCCTCCTGATAAAATTGCAAAGAATGCAGTCTGGTATATAATGATTAAGCGTGTTTCAGGAGGATCAAGATGGACAAGTTTATTAAAAAGAACTGGTTTGTATGCATTCTGATCGTGATATTTGCAGGAATTTCTGTTTTCTATATCTACGACACGAACAAAGGCAAACTGAAAGGCAAAACCGCAAACGGCGAAGGAGTTGTATACTCCGTCGGCGACAAAGATGTGACCGCCACCGATTTCTACAACTCCATGTATGAAGCCAACGGTACCGCGGCACTCTATCAGAGAATCGTAATATCCGTGGCTGATCAGTGCATTGAGACAACGGATGCGATGAAGGAAAACGCAAAATCTTCCGCGGACCAGATCATCGCAAACTACGCTACCAGCTACCCGACAAACTATCAGCAGGTGCTCGGCAGCCAGCTGGCTTCACTCGGCTACTCGGGAATCGATGATCTTGAAGCGTTCCTGATCAGTACGTACAAAGAGTCCGCGCTCACCGCGCAGTATATTAAGGACAATTTCGATGCGATCAAACCCCGCAACGTGTCCTATATTCTGATTCAATTCGAAAACGGGGATTCCGGCGAAGGAACACCGACCGAAGACGAACAGACAAGGATGGATGCGGTTGACGCAGCGCTTGCCAAGGGAACCTTCGAGGATACCGCAAAATTATTCTCGGAAGACCCTTCCACTTCCGAAACTGGCGGCGTACTCGGAACCCTTGACGCAAATACGACAACCCTGGATTCCGCCTTCCTGGAGGCATCCCTCGCACTCAGCGAAGGAGAAGTATCCGACTGGGTCTACTCGACAAATTTCGGTTACTTCAAGATCAAGTGCAATGCCTCGACCCACGAAGGCATGGTCAAAGCCTACAGAGAGCAGAACAGTCTCACGGATGATATCGAAGTTGAGGATGCGGCGGTCTATGACGATCTGCTGCAGAATTACGACACAACGCTGACCGGGAAAGCAATCTGGGAAAAAGCGGAAGAACTCGGCCTCTCCTTTGCGGATCCCGAGACAGAAAAAGCTGTCCGCACCTATGCGGGACTGGAGGACTGAACATGAACGGAATGAAAAAACTGACCGGAGCCTGCCTTGCGGTTCTGCTTCTGGCTGGCTGTAAGGACGCAACCGCAAAACTTGCGAACAGTAATGAAGTGCTGATGACCGTCGGAAATACCACGGTTACCAAAGGAGAACTCTACAACATGATGTTCGCCTCCGTCGGCGCATCCACTGCCGATTCCGATGTCATGAATGCCATTGCCGAACAGGAAATTGAAGTTACCGATGAGATGAGAGAATCGGCGAAGAGCCAGGTCTCCTTCTATACGATGATGTACGGTGACCAGTTCACCTCCTATCTTGCATCGATGGGACTGACAGAAGATGAATACGCCGAGAAAACGATTCTGCCCGCCATGCGGACCGAAAAACTCGTAGGAAAATATGTTGAGGAAAACTTCGACACGCTGTGTGAGACCTATGATCCGCTGAATGCGATAGTCCTGACGTTCACGTCAGAAGAAGATGCCTCTGCCGCGCTCAGCGCGCTGAAAGACGGCAGCCTCACCCCGGCGGAAGCGGCTTCGCAGAATAATTCCACCAGTTACGGTGAGGAGGAAGTCATCACCATCAATACCCTGTCCTATGACTCTGCAGCGCTCACCGTACTGCGCAGTATGTCCGTGGATGACGGGTGGACACAGATCCCCTCTTCCGACGGCGCAACATTCTATGTTCTGAAACTCGTTTCCCACAATCCTGCGGATTTCAGGGAAAAAGCGGTATCCGCACTCTCTGATATCAGTGCAGTCGGCACGGAAAGCGATGAGTATTTCCTGCGGAAGTACAACTTCCATGTCTACGACATCAATCTGTACAATGCCCTGAAGGATTCTAATCCGGCCATTCTCATCCAGGACAGACCGGCAGCCACACCTGCAGCGGAAACAACAGGAGAATAAAATGAAGACGAAACGCCGGAATGAACCGGCGTTTTGTTTTGTGCGGGTTTAT
>CAJOLG010000072.1 GCA_905235315.1 uncultured Solobacterium sp.
ATCATTTTTCCTGAGGCGGTAATTGCACGAAGCCCCTAAGTACAGAAGACACCGCAGATGCCGGTTGCCTTTCTTCGATATCCGCAAATGTGTGCCGTCCACATCTCCGGACTGACGGATTTTTGGATTCAGACCTGCATATGCCGCTAATGCGCGCCTGTTTGTGAATCTTGTCATGTCTCCCAGTTCTGCGATCAGTCTTGCCGCAAGATTGTCTCCGATCCCGACGATGGAACGGATGCTTGTGAAGTATGGCACCTTACGTGCTTCGTCGACCAGCTCGCTGAGAATACTGTCACAGAGTGCCATCTGGCTCTGAAGCTGTTCAATGAGCTCGGGAAACTTGATCACTTCGATCTCAGTGACATCGCATCCGGAATAGCAGTGTTTTGCACATTCATACATCTTGTGAACAACCTCAGATACGAAGCCTGATTTATGCCCTGTCTTCTTCACGATCGCTTTAACGACCGTTTCTTCCTTATGCCTAAGAAGAAGTGATGGATGCGGATACTTCTTCAGCACCTCCATAGCTACTGGGTCATACAGACTGGAATGACCTTTGAAGCACTTATCCAAGCGGGGATAGAGGATATCCAGATAACTTCGGAAGTTCACTCTAAACATCCTCAGATGGTTGAGTTCCACCTCATAGTAACGGTTCAGTCTCTGCAGTCTGATGTACAGATCGTTCTGCTTATAGAACGGCAGAAGATTTTCTTCATCGTAATAAGCTTTAGCGATATGTGCACAGTCCAGATCGTCAGTCTTATTACTGTGCAGGTTTGTGTTGCGGTATGCGGCTGATAACAGCGGAGAGATGATGTAGTACGGCATTTCATGATCATCCAGATACTTCTGGAGGCAGCGGTGATAGACACCGGTAGCTTCAAACACGATCGGTACTGTATCACATCCGCATTTCTCCTTTACCTTCTGAATGATCGCTTCGAGATCCGCAAATCCTTCAATGGTATCGTGCAGTACCTTTGGCTTACGGAATGGTGCACCTTTCTCAAGGAAAGGCTGGTAGTGGCAGCTGCCTTTGGAGACATCTACCGTGATGACTGGTCCTCTCATAGGAACCTCCCTTCATGCATAGATCCCTGGCAAGACTTCCCCGCACCCTGTATCAGACCATTTTTCTGGGTTATATCCGGCATCGCAATATGTTGCTTGTGCGTGCTCATTTCGATAAAACGACCTTTGACACAAGAGGGAAGCAGAACGTTTTATGTGACTGACTCGCGGTTACACCGGGTCTAAAAAACCCCACGTTCTTACTTTGCCCGGGCCGATCTGACTGTATGCCTACAGCAGAAAGGCCAGGAACCACTGGTGCTCCTGACCTCTTTATCATATGTTTATCGAAGGTTATCTTCCTAATATGATCAGGATCAGTGTGTTCCTGATTTCAGAATAGAAAAAAACGATATACAGGTTCCGGAAGGATTCCTTCTGTATATCGTATCGGACTGTGGGAACACCGGAAGATTTTCCCGGCAGTGCTCAGTTGTTATCGGATTTCTTCTGATACCGGAGTTTCCATATCTTGTGACGGACACGAACTTCCATGGATTTTTCTTTCCGGAACCGTTCATAGGCACGGGGATTGAGCACATAATCAAATTCCCCGATGTGTTCGATGAATTCAGGGCCGAATGACCGTTTGTAAGAATACAGTCCGTATTCCGCATCCTCTTTGGAGGTGACCCCGGAAAACCCGCACATATCATAGCGGGTTACGCCGAGCGATTTCATATCCCGGATTGCGAAACTATGAAGATTATCGACCGGTTTGATGAAATTAAACGCCTTATGATTGTAGGTATAAAGATCCCAGCTCATATCTCCGTAATAGAGAAAGATTCCGCAGGCAATGGGAAGCTTTGATCCGTACTGCTGCTTCAGTTCGCCGGCGTGGATCAGATCCTTCTCTTTGGAAGCTCTGGCTTCCGGATCCTTGCGGTATTTTTTTGAGCCGAGTTCTTCGGTAATTCCGGCAATCATCTGATCGAGATCGATTTCTGTCACATAGAACCGCGCATGACCCTGGAAACAGTCAAGCAGATCACGGAAGAAGGATTCGGAATGGGGACGGAATCCGTCTATTTCACTCAGCATCTTTTCAAATTCCATGAGCGTCGGAATATCTTCGGCAGAACCGATCCGGGTCGTCACACCGGATACCTTATGCCGGTTCAGACTGGTCTTTCTCGGTTTTGTGAATCCGGCGAGAATCTCTTCCTCCGGCCGGCTGATGTCGATGATCAGCGTATACCGGTTGGTCCAGCTGCCGTCATAGGCGTAATTATAGCCGCGGTGACGGAATCCAAGCCGGATCAGGTCTTCTGTAACAGATTCATTGTCAATGCCCGGTACCTGTTCTCCATTGATATCCCGGCTTACCCGAATCACATCCGGATCAATGCGCAGGAACTCGGCATGGCGGAATTCTGCATATTCCTGAAGGGAATGCATAATATCTTCGCGAAGTTCCGGATTTTCATAGTCAAAGCAGGGGCCTTTGGGCACATAAATATACGGATGCCCGAGAAACGAGTTTTCCAGGGCCATCGCTGTACCGACCAGCTCATCGTTTTCATAGAATCCAAAGAACACGCACGAAGAACCTTCCGTTCGGGTCTTGAATTCGCCCCACGCGGATGTCTTCATATAATGCACATAGTGATTCCCCGCAACGAACCGGTTCAGCTGTGCTTCTGTTATTATCCGACGGTCAATCATTCATTCTCCAGCTGTGCAATTGAGAGATCCAGGCGGCGGAGAGTCTCGTCTTTGCCGAGAATTTCCGCAATTTCGATTGCGCCGCCCGGGGTGGCAGGCTTTCCGCTGATCGCTACACGAAGCGGGAACAGAACCTGTCCGTTTTTCCTGCCGAGTTTTGCCGGAAGCTCCATGAGACGGTCATGAAGCGTATCATGCGTCCAGTCATCGATGCCGCTGAGCAGTTCGCGGCATGCGGGGAGAGTCTCCTTTGCGACAGCAGGATCTGTTTTCATCTTTTTATTGATGTAAAGGTCGTTTGAGAAGGAAGGGAACGTATCATAGAAATCGAGCATTGACGGAATCTCACACAGGGTGTTTGCGCGCTGCTGCACACCTGCGGCGATTTTTTTGATGTCGAAATCTCCCTTAACGGCCTGGCGGATATACGGCTCGGTAAGTTTTACATAGGAATCAAGATCCATCCCGCGCAGCCAGAGACCGTTGATGCTGGTGAGCTTAACCGGGTCAAAGATTGCGCCGTTCTGACCGATATGCTTTACATTAAATGCCTGCACGAGTTCCTCAAGGGTAAAGATTTCCTGATTGTTCTCCGGGCTCCATCCCAGCATTGCGATGTAATTCAGCACCGCTTCCGGCAGATAGCCTTTTTGCATGAGATCCTGAAAGGACGCATCTCCGTTGCGCTTGGAAAGCTTGTGATGCTCATCCTTCATAACAGGCGGACAGTGAATATAACGGGGTTTTTCCCAGCCGAACGCATCATAAATCAGATTGTATTTCGGTGTTGAAGAAAGATATTCCATCCCGCGTACGACATCGGTAATACCCATCAGATGGTCATCGATGACATTCGCAAAGTTGTAAGTAGGGAAGCCGTCGCTTTTAATCAGCACCTGCTCATCAAGAATACTGTTGTCCACTTCAATATGACCGAAGACCGCATCATCAAAGGATGTGGATCCTGCAGAGGGGATGGTCTGGCGAATGACAAACGGCTCACCGGCAGCGATCCGGGATTCTGCTTCTTCAATGGAAAGATATTTGCACGGGTCATCATACTTGAAACTGTCGCCGTTTCCGCTCTGCGCTGCTTTTGCGGCGGAAATCGTTTCCTCATCGCAGAAACAGTAGTGCGCACCGCCAAGGCGGATGAGCTGTTTTGCATAATCCATATACAGGCCCGAGCGTACCCGCTCGCTCTGCACATAGGGACCGACAGGACCGCCGACATCCGGACCTTCATCGTGTTTCAGCCCGCATTGGCGCATCGTATCATAAATAACATCGCAGGCTCCTTCCACCAGTCTTCCCTGATCGGTGTCTTCGATCCGCAGGATAAATACACCCTCAGGGTCTTTTTTGGCAATCAGATACGCCCAGAGTGCAGTTCTGAGATTTCCGATATGCATATAGCCGGTCGGACTTGGCGCAAATCTAGTACGAATACTCATTTTTTCTCCTTGTTCTCGTTTTATGCGTGTTTAATTCTATCCCAAACAGGTTCAGTTCTCAATTGCCGTTATGGATAAAATCAATATGAAAAACCGGATTCCATACTATATAATTTATTAAAGAATCAGAATGGAATGTCCCTGATTCTGCGGAATCATATTTTTTCGTGAATTTCATATCATAGATGGAGGTGCCACATGATTGAAAAACTGAATGCAGTTAAACTTGATGATGAGTTGATGGATAAGATTGAGGGCGGTATCGGAACCGCTGAAGAGGCAAAAAAGCTTCAGCTCACAAATCTTGGAAACATATTCCATTTCGGAAAAAATGTCTCCGGCAATAACGGTGTTTTCAAAGGCGGGTCAAGCACAAAGTAATCCGGCATGAGCTCTGCGGATCACAAAAAAAAGCAGTCTTTGGAGAAGGCTGCGTTCTGGTATATTTTCTTTGCGGCAGGGATGCTGATTTTTTTGATAACGGTTTTTGAACTGATCGTTAACGGGTATTCCTTACTGCAGAACTACAAGCGGGAATCGAACGAGGATGTCGGCTATGCAATTCGCCTGATCGGTGCGGAGTATCTGGAGGATATCTTCCGCGAGACGGAAGAAGTGTACTACTCCACCCCGGAGGAAATCCGTTCCGAGCGCTTTTCGAACGAATACAAAGAACGGCTGATTCCGCTTGTGGACGAAGATTTCATGGATGCACGCTTTGTGATGACATCGTGCCGGGAAGAAAATAACCTCAACAATGTCTCACTGGTTTTTGTGGATGAAGAGCATAATCGTACCGTCTATGTCATTGACGGAGATACGGATGAGAATGCCTATCTCCCCGGGCAGTGGCTTTCCGTTGAGATGGCCGAGACGGAAACGATTGCGGAAATGCGTAAGATTCACGATTCCAACTGGCGGATGTTCATCACATACGGAAAGGTTTCCGGATGGACGGCGACCAACTATGTTGATGTCCTCGATACCAACGGCAACTGGATCGGGTATGGTGTGGTTGATATTGATATCAACGACTTCTTCTCCAAGATGTACCAGTTTCTCCGCGTCTTCATTCCGCTCATCCTGCTGGTTGTGACGTACGGCGCATTCCGGGTCAGCTCAATTCTGCGCAAACGTCTGATTACTCCGATCAACCAGCTTGCGGCGGCAGCGCAGGAATATACCGAACAGGATAAGGTAAACTCCAGCCAGGCAACTTCCGTCTTCAGCAATCTGCATCTGAATACCAATGACGAGATTCAGGATCTTTGGGGAACAATGGTAAACATGGAAAGCGATCTGCATATGACGATGGACCGCATCCGTGCGGTAACCGCCGAGCAGGAAAAGCTGAAAGGGGAACAGGAACGGCTGAACAACGAGCTGGCAATTGCGACCAGCATTCAGGAGGGAATTCTTCCGCGTACCTTCCCGGCATTCCCGAATCATAACGAATTTGATATCTATGCATCGATGAAACCGGCCCAGGAAGTCGGCGGCGATTTCTATGATTATTTCCTGCTGGATGATGATCGTCTTGCGCTTGTGATTGCGGATGTGTCCGGAAAGGGGATTTCTGCGGCGCTCTTCATGGTCATTGCCAAGACACTGATTCAGAAGGAAACAATCCTTGAGCCGGATGATCTTTCAGCGGTGCTCACTTCGGTTAATAAACAGCTGATCGAAGGCAATGAAGCAGAAATGTTTGTGACGGTCTGGCTTGCGGTAGTCACGCTTTCGACCGGCCATGTGGAGTATGTCAACGCCGGTCACGAATATCCTGCAATACGCCGGAAAGGCGGCAGCTTTGAACTCTTTAAGGATATTCACGGTATTCCGGTTGCGGCGATGGATAACGCAAAATTCAAACAAGGGCAGTTTGAACTTCATCCGGGTGATACGCTTTATATTTATACCGATGGAGTTACCGATGCGATTAATCCGAAAGGAAACAACTTCGGGATCGAAGGCACCATCAATGCGCTTAACCGGAATCCGGACGGAAGCCCGAAAGAAATCAACGATGCGGTATGTGATGCAATTGATGAATTCCGCGGGGAAGAACCGCGGTTTGACGACACCACCATGGTAGTTATGAAATACTTCGGGCCATCTGCGAAGCCCTCTGAAACAGAGGAATCAGATGCCGAAACAGATCCGAAGGAAACGGTATAAGGAAGCACTTCTGCCTGCTGTCTGCGGCGAAGTGCTTTTCTTCCGTAACCTCCGCTTCCCGGCAAGATTTTTTGAAAAAGTATTGCAAAAATAATATCGGATTGTATAATAAATCGTGCGTATTGGGGTATAGCCAAGCGGTAAGGCAACTGGCTCTGAACCAGTCATTTCGGGAGTTCGAATCTCTCTACCCCAGCTGAAATTCATCCTGGCTTCTGCAGGATGTTTTTTATTTAAGAAGGATCGTAAAATCCGCTTTATAATAAATTAGATGTATTGAGGGAGGCGGTATATGAAACGGTTGCTTGTGGTTGTGGATATGCAGAAAGACTTTGTGGACGGCAGTCTCGGTACGAAAGAGGCTGCTGCGATTCTTCCTGCGGTGAAAAGGAAAATCGAATCGTATCCCGACGGATGCGTTTATGCGACACTCGACACACATCAGAAGGATTATCTTTCGACGAATGAAGGAAGGCATCTTCCGGTGGAGCACTGCATTGAAGGTACAGAAGGATGGCGGATTCATCCGGAAATCGCCGATTCTCTGAAACGGGCAGTATTTGTGACCAAACCTACCTTTGGCTCGCTGACCCTGATGGAGATGCTGAAAGAGGAAAATGAAAAAGAACCGGTTGAAATCGAGCTGGTTGGTCTCTGCACGGATATCTGTGTCATCAGTAATGCGCTTCTTCTCAAAGCCGCAATGCCGGAAATCGATATTACCGTAGATGCATCCTGCTGTGCCGGTGTTACTCCCGAAAAACATGAAGCAGCACTTGAAACCATGCGCTCCTGCCAGATAAAGGTGATCGATGGGTACAATCATTAACTGTGCCGCTATAGTCCTTGCGGGGCTGATCGGCACCAAGCTGGGAGAGCGTATTCCGCCGCGGATGCGGGAAACGATTCTCAAGGCAAACGGCGCTGCTGTGATTGCGCTCGGGCTTGCCGGGATGCTGGGGAAAATGCTTGTGATTGAAAACGGCGCACTTACTTCGGTCGGCACGCTGAATCTGATTTTTTCGGTTTGTCTCGGGGCCGCCGTCGGCGCATGGGTAGATCTTGAACAGAAACTGGAACAATTTGGGGAGTATCTGAAAATGAAGACCGGAAGTACCGGAGATGCTGGTTTTACCGATGCGTTTGTGACCGCTTCGCTTACCGTATGTATCGGTGCGATGGCAATTGTCGGATCCATCGAAGAAGGAATCACCGGAGATATGTCGATCCTGATTTCAAAAGCGATTCTTGATTTTGTGATCATTCTGGTAATGGCATCTTCCATGGGGAAAGGCGTTCTGTTTTCGTTTATTCCGGTTGGAATCTTACAGGGAAGCGTCACAGTTCTTGCCCATGCGGCAGCCGGTTTCTTTACCGTCCCAGTATTAAATTCCCTGTCGATGACCGGATCCCTGATTATTTCTCTGATCGGCGTCAATCTGCTGTTCGGCAAAACAATCAGTACGGCGAATCTGCTTCCTGCGCTGCTGTTTACGGTTCTGTTTACGCTGTTCGGGGTATAAAATGATCGATCTCTATAAGGATTATTACGTTCCGGAGTATGTGAACAGGGCAATGCGCTCCGCGGCCATGAAACGGATTGAGGAAGTGGAGATGAACTGCGGTATGGCTTATACCTCATTTCCGCTGTTTGTGAAGGGAGAAAACTACAGCAGGGCACAGCACAGCCGGAATGTCAGTGTGCTTGTAT
>CAJOLG010000073.1 GCA_905235315.1 uncultured Solobacterium sp.
GGCATGGACATCATTTCCAAAGAGGCCGGAAAAGCGACCGGGATCGATGCCTTCCTGGACAAGTATCACCTGTCCCGCGGCCAGACGATGGCGTTCGGAGACGGGAATAACGACATCGATATGATCCGCTTCGCCGGCATCGGCGTATCCCTCGGCAACGGAATTGACGAGCTGAAGCAGGCTGCGGATTACGTTACGACGGATATCGATGACGACGGCATTGCCAACGCCCTGAAACATTTCGGGCTGCTGTAAACCGGGCAGTATTATTTCAGACCGTACAGGGAACGCATCCGTATATGGGGCGTTCCTTTTTCATTTCTCCCAAACGCAGCGAACGTCGTTTTGCCGGTCCATGCAGGACGTCCGGATATCCATGAAAACGCATTCTGTTTTATACAAAGGCGAAATCCCCGGCAAAAGATACTTCTTTTTTGATAAAATTAAAACCATGTATGACCGTCCGGATTTTTCGGGGCAGTCATATTCCTGATTCGTATTCCTGAAAACGAAAGGGATGCGGAACGAATCAGTAAAGGGGGAGATTTAACGTATGAAACGAATTATCAGTACCATTCTCTCGGCGGCGTGTGTGTTCACACTTGCAGGATGCGGCAGCAGTTCCCAGCCGGTTACGTATGAGTTTCTTGATGAAACACTCGGTACGGAAAGCTACGCGATCGGATTCCGCTTAGGAGAAGAAGAACTTGCCGAGACCGTTACGGCAGCCGTCAAGGCGCTTGTGAAAAACGGCACCTACAGTGAAATTGCGGAGAAGTATCCGGATATCAAGGATTATCTCTGCCTTGATGCGGAATCAATCAGTGATGATGAAATCGCAGAGGAAGGCTCCGGAGATCCGAACTTCACATTCAAGCACGGGTTCGATCTTGATTACCCGCCGTATTCCTATCTCCAGGATGACGGCACCGTCGGCGGATTTGATGTGGAACTCTGCCAGGCCGTCTGTAAGTATCTCGGATGGGGCTATGAAGCTGTACCGTTCAACTGGGATTTCAAGGATGCGGAACTCAATGCGCATTCCTGTGACTGCATCTGGTCCGGATTCACAAAAGAGGGCCGGGAAGATATGTATACCTGGGGAATTACCTATTCCAGCAATACCCAGATGATCATGGTTGCGTCCAACTCCGGAATCAAGAGCCTGAACGATCTTGCCGGCAAGAATGTCGGGGTGCAGATTTCCACATCCGCAGCGGAAATGCTGGAAGGGGACCGGGCAGATCTTGCGGCGACCTTCGGGGATCTTAAGGTGTATGAGACCTATACCGTTGCCTTCAACGATCTGAAGGCCGGCGCAATCGATGCGATTGCGATTGATGTGACGGCAGGTTCGTATCTGATTGCCAACGACAAAAACAATAACTGAGAATGGAGAGCTGCCCGCCGCACGGCGGGCTTTCCATAAGGAGCACACAGCTTATGACATTTACAACGATGTTTACGACCATGGTTCCGGGGATGCTGAGAACATGCGCCATTTTTTTCCTGACGCTGCTGTTTGCACTGCCGCTGGGCATGGTGGTGATGCTGCTGAGACGCAGTAAAAATACGGTCGTCAGCACCATTACCAAAGGATTCATTGCCATCATGCGCGGAACCCCGCTCATGCTGCAGCTTCTGGTATGGTACTTTGCGCCGTACTATCTGTTTCACCTGTCGATCAGCGGGTATCGCTTTCCGGCGATCCTGATCGGCTTCTCCTTGAACTATGCGGCGTATTTTGCGGAAATCTACCGCGCCGGCATTGAGGCGATTCCGACGGGGCAGTATGAAGCTGCCCAGGTGCTTGGCTACAGTAAAGCGCAGACATTCTTCCGGATCATTCTTCCGCAGGTGATTAAAACCATCCTGCCGGCTGTCACCAATGAAGTGATCACCCTGGTCAAGGATACTTCGCTTGCGTTTGCGCTTGCCTATGCGGAAGTCTTTTCCATTGCCAAGCAGATCTCGTCCTCCCAGACGAGCTTTACCCCGTTTCTGATTGCGGGGGTGTTCTACTTTGTCGCAAACTATATCGTTGCGTATGTGATGGAGCGTCTCGAAGAGGCGTTCAAATACTATGACTGAGGAGGTGCCGGATGGATAACGAATACAAACAGAATGAACCCGTCTTCCGGGTTTCCAGCATTCAGAAATCCTTTGGGGAGAACGGTGTCCTCCGGGATATCAGTGTTGCCGTAAACAAAGGGGAGGTCGTCAGTATTATCGGGCCCTCCGGCTCCGGTAAAAGTACGCTCCTGCGGTGTTCCACCTTTCTGGAAACCATCGACGCAGGGGAAATCCATTACCGGGATATTGCGGCGGCTGTGACGGGACCGGACGGGAAAACCGTCTACGCCTCACCTGCCGATCTGAAGAAAGCACAGCGCAGATTCGGTCTGGTATTCCAGCAGTTCAATCTCTTCCCGCATTTTTCGGTTCTGAAAAATGTTATGGATGCGCCGATCGTTGTGCAGAAAAAACCGGAAGAAGAGGCCCGGGCCAAAGCGCTGGAACTTTTGAACAAAATGGGGATTGCGGATAAGGCGGATGCGTATCCCAAACAGCTTTCCGGCGGTCAGCAGCAGCGCGTCGCAATTGCCCGCGCACTCGCCATGGAGCCGGAGATCCTGTTCTTTGACGAACCGACCAGCGCCCTGGATCCGGAGCTCACCGGAGAGGTATTGAAAGTCATCAAGCTGCTGGCAGAAGAAAAGATGACCATGGTCATCGTCACGCATGAAATGCCGTTTGCCCGTATGGTCAGCGACCGGGTGATCTTTATGGATCAGGGAGTCATTGTGGAACAGGGAGACCCGGAGAAAGTATTCGGCAATCCCGACCAGGAACGCACGAAACAATTCCTGAGGCATTACCAGCAATGATCCGGGAAATCACCTATGTACTGATGGACCCCGCCCATAACTATACGATTCTTGCGGAAACCGCCGTACCGGAAGAGCTGCAGCCCGATGCGGCCGCACGCCTTATGGAACGGGAGCCGCTTGCGGAACAGGTTGGCTTTCTGACAACGCGCGGGGACATGCCCGCACTGCGCATGGCAGGCGGAGAATTCTGCGGAAACGCAGCGATGAGCGCAGCGGTGCGGCAGGCAGAAAAAGCCGGAATTCCGGATGGAACGACCGCCCTTTGGGTATCGGGGGCCAAACAGCCGGTTTCTGTTTCCGTGAAGCAGAAGGGAGAACATCTCTGGGCCGCTTCGGTGACAATGCCGGAAGCGGGAGACGTTGTGATGACGGACCTGCCCGGCGGGTATCGTCTTCCTGTCGTGCCGTTCGGCGGAATTGCCCATGTCATTCTGGAAGATCCATCTTCGAAAGGAAGGGCAGAAGAACTGGCAAAACAATGGTGTGCATTCCTGCACCGCGATGCGGTCGGCCTGATGTATTACAATGCGCCGGAAGCGAAGCTGGATCCGCTGGTCTATGTGCCCGGTGCGGATACGATGTGCTGGGAAAGCGCCTGCGGAAGCGGCAGTTCTGCCGTCGGGGTATATCTTGCGCAGCGATGCGGGAAACCGGTAACGGCGGTTCTGAAACAGCCGGGCGGCGTGCTTGAAGTGAAGGCCGATCCGGCAGGTTCGGTAATCCTGTCCGGTACGGTGAAACAGGTGTATCAGAAAACGATCGATTTGTAATGCAGTTTATTATCAACGCCGTGGGAAACCGCCGCGTTTTTCTGTGACATGAAACGACAGAAAAAAACCGGGTGATCCCGGTTGACAAAGGTAAGAACCTACGATATATTTAGTAGGAACCTACGAAAGCGAAATCCTTATGAAAACAGACAAAATAGCAATTCTGATCAAAAAAGCAGCCCTGGAAGCGGAAAAAGAACAGATGCCGATCCTGCAGAGCCATGATCTCTCGGTTGCCCAGTATAAGTTTCTGAAATATCTGTACATTGCGCCGAAAGACTCGGTTCGTGTGGTGGATCTTGAGACCGAATATTCTCTGACGCATCCGGCGGTAATCGACATTCTGAAAGTTCTGGAGAAAAAGGGATATACCGAACGCATCGTGAATCCGGAAGATGCCCGCAGTAAGATCGTATCCCTGACACCGAAGGCGTACCGCGAACGGGATGAACTGGAAGGACTGGGAGATGTCATGGAAGAATCCGTCACAAAGAATCTGACTGCGGCGGACCGGAAGGAACTGAGCCGGCTCCTGCATAAGCTGATGGGAGAGTGAGGCGGCCATTGAACAGGATGGATCCTGCAGATCTTTGCGGGACGTACCATGAATGAAAGGAGATAATCGATGTCACTTTCAGAAAAACAGAAAGAAGCTACCCGACAGGAACTCCGGGAAAACCTTGAACGCTCCGGCATAAGTATTTCACAGGCCGCGGCGGATCTTGGCACAACCGAAGCGTATATCGAACAGCTGCTGCGCCTGGAGCCAAGACGGCTGGAGGACACATGGATCCTCAAAAACTACCTGATCGACAAGGTAAAGGAGGCAGGGAAGACCCCGAAAGCGTTCACGGCGCTGGCCGGGAATTACCACATCATCTGGTTCCTTGACGCCGGATATATCGACGGAAAGAAAATTTACTGAGAGGCGGTGAAGCGATGAAAAATGCGGAATTTCACGTAGATGCAGAGAAGTGTATCGGCTGCGGCCAGTGCCTGGATGTATGCCCGGGAAATATGGTCGGCGGCGATGTCCTGCGGATGGAAGAAGGCCGTCCGGTCATGACTGATCCGACAAAATTCGGCTGGCAGGGATGCTGGCGATGCCAGCACTGCCTTGCGGTCTGTCCGACCGGCGCGATCTCTGTCCTGGGGATCTCCCCGGATCAGGTATCCGGAAAGCCGGATCCCGTCATCCGGGAGGAACTTCCGAAACTGATGCAGTACCGGCGCACGTGCCGGGCGTTTCGAAAGGATAATGTGGACAGCGCAGTGATTGATGAGATCCTTGCGGCGGTAAGCGCAGTGCCGACCGGCGGAAACAACCAGCGGCTGGAGTTCTCCGTTGTGTATTCCCGGGATGCCATGCGCAGTGTCTATCGCGCAGTACGCGGAAACAAAGAACAGATGAATCTCTTCGATACCGAAGGAGAAGAGGACTTCAGCGCACTTCGGATCTATGATGCGCCGCATCTGTTCATTGCCCACAAACCCGCCGGAGAACGGTTTCGGGACGGCGATTACACCGAAGTAAATCTTGCGACAGCGTACTTTGAACTGCTCGCAAATGCGTACGGACTCGGAACGGTGATATCCACATATTCAGCCGAACTTCTCAGAAAAAACGAAGCGGCCATGAATGTACTTCAGATTCCGAAGGGCCACGTGTTTATGACCGTTGTCGGCTTCGGATATCCCCGGTATGAATATGCAAGAGGCATATCCAAAACACGGAAAATACATAAAATCATCTGAATGAAGGAGAAGAACGATGAAGATTATCACACTGGAAGAACACTATGCGGATCAGCGCATCATGGACGAGAACAATGCATTTAACGGAAACCGGCCGCAGATGAAACCGGAACAGGCTGAGGCGATGAAGTTCCTCATGTCCCGTTCGTTTCCGGGGCCGGAGCTGCTGGACTTTGAACAGCGGATTCAGTACATGGATAAGAACAGAATCGATATGCAGGTGCTTTCCATGACCACTCCGGTAACGGATCTGGTTCCGCCGGCAGATCAGGTTCGGATCATTCGTCAGGCGAATGACATCACCAAAGAACAGATCGACAAATACCCGGGCCGGTTCGCAGGGTTTGCCTGCCTGCCGATGGCAGATCCGGAAGCAGCAGCCCAGGAACTGGAACGCTGCGTAAAGGAGCTCGGCTTCTGCGGCACCATGATCGCAGGAAGATACAAGGGACGGTTTTATAACGAACCGGAGTTCCTCCCCATTTTCGAGAAGGCGGCAGAACTGGATGTGCCGGTATACTTCCATCCGGCGCTGATTCCGATGGAAGTGCAGGACACCTACTATATGTCGGATTCGTATTCATTCATCGTCGGGGCAGAACTGGCATCTGCCGGATACGGCTGGCACTCCGAAGTCGGAATCCAGATCGTACGTATGATTCTCTCCGGCATCTTCGACAAATATCCGAACCTGAAGTTCATTTCCGGCCACTGGGGTGAAACGATTCCCGCGTTCCTGGAACGCATGGATACGATTCTTGATCAGGAGATCACCGGACTGAAAAAGACGGTCTCCGAGTATTACAAGGAACATGTCTATATCACGCCGAGCGGAATCATGTCCGCCGATCAGCTGGAATACATCGTAAAAGTGATGGGTGCGGATCATGTGATGTATGCGGTGGATTATCCGTATATGAAGCCGGACAACGTATATGAATTCCTGATGGACAGCAATCTGACCGATGAGGAAAAAGAACTGATCGCCCATGTCAATGCGGAGCGGATTCTGCATTTACAGTAATCAGAAGGAGGATGTGAAGAAATGAGAAATGTAATTATTACCGGAGGAAACTCCGGACTGGGATTTGAAACTGCGAAGAAGATTGCGAAGAATAAGGACTACCGGGTGATTCTCGCCTGCCGCAATCCGGAAAAAGCAGCGGAGGCCGCCGCAAAAATCAAGGAAGAAACCGGAAACGAGAACATTGTGGAGATGCGGCTGGATACCGCTTCCCTGGCATCGGTCCGGGCGTTTGCGGCGGACTATGAGAGCCGGGGTTTCGGCAAAATCTATGCGCTTCTGCTGAATGCCGGCATCAACGGGATGCATACGGGCATGACGGAAGACGGCATTGAGATCGTGTTCCAGACCAACCATCTCGGACACTTCCTGCTGGCGAATCTGCTTCTGCCGGATATGGAACCGAACGGAAAGATCTTTGCGACGAGCAGTGATATGCATGATTCCCCGATGGGCAAGATGGTCTGGGAAGGAACCGAGGCGCTTGCACATCCGTCGGAAGAGGGAAAAGCTTCCCGCATGCGCTATTCGTTTTCCAAGCTCTGCAACCTGTACTTTGTGTATGAACTGGCAAGAAGACTGGAAGCGGAAGGCAGCGGAATCCGGGTCAATGCGTTCAATCCCGGTATGATGCAGACGAACTTTGCGCCGGTTGACAAAGCCCGCGCTGCGATGTTGAAAGTGGCCATGCCGAAGCGCTGCGGCGACCTGGAGAAATCCTCGGATGCCTATGCGGAGCTGGTGACAAATGACGCGCTCGCCGCAACCTCTGCGAATTACTATGACCGCAGCACCACAGCGATCCGGAGTTCGGATCTTTCCTATAACACGGAAAACGCAAAGGAACTGTGGGAGAGCAGTGCACGTCTCTGCGGCCTGAACTGAGCAGGGCCGCATCTGGAATACAGATTTTTTGAAAGGATTTAGATGACAGAGTTTTTAAATTCAGAACGAATGTATCTCATTGCCCAGATGATCCGGACGCTTCTGCCGATCATGGCAGGCATCGGTACCGTGTCTTCGGTTATCGGGTCATGGTCGATGTTTGTCAAATGGCATAAGCCCGGGTATCTGTCGCTGCTTCCGTTTGCCAGGGGCTGGGTTTTCGCAAAGGACTCGGCGCTGACACCGAGACTGATGTACAGCATCTCGGATGGTATCATCCTGGTGCTTACACCGATCTTTTACTGGATCCGGGCAAACGTGCAGCTGACGGAAATGACCGTGGGAAATTTCACTTTCTATGTGGACCGGCCGATGATCATCATTACCGTGATCTGGGCGATTATGGAAGTGATGCGCTTCGGCAGCTCGATCTTTATTTCCGCAAATCTTGTGAAGAAGAGCGGGCAGAAAAAGAGATGGGTCCTGTCGTGGGTATTGTTTCCCAAGTTTTCAAAGATCGTCTGGGGCTTAACCAACCGATATGTGAAGGAGGAAGCGATTTGAAGATAACGTTGCCAAACCATAAAACAGTAAGCGCAGTCACCGTGCCGATCCTGTCGTGCATGGCAATTCTCTGCACCGCAGCCTGCGGAAGATCGACATCTGCGGGTGAACCGGCAGAATCTGCCGCACCGCATTCCCACAGCAGGGTAAAGGCAATCAGGCCTATATGGGAAAATCGGGTT
>CAJOLG010000074.1 GCA_905235315.1 uncultured Solobacterium sp.
TCCTTGCGCAGAAGATGGAAGGGTTTATAACAGTCGATCGCAAGGGTAAGATCCGAACGGATCGCATCCGAATCCCCGGCATCACTGTCACACTCGCATCCGCTGTTGATGTCAATACTCCAGACGGTTCGGCCGGCCTGGTTGATTTCGGAGAACAGGCGTTTGAGATGAGCGGGCAGGGTACCGTGAAAACTGAATCCGTAGACCGCATCGAGAATCAGATCCGCGTTCGCAATTTCGTTCGAAAGTTCGTCCGGAGTGATTTCACTGTTTCGCGGCAGCCTGCGCTTTGCGCGTTTTGCGGCGTCCGAGACCGGTTTTCCGTCCGCAAGAAAAACACGGCACCGGTATTCTTTCGCAAGATCGCGGCATACCACAAAGCCGTCGCCGCCGTTATTTCCTTTTCCGCACAGGATCAGGATGGATTTTCCGGGTTCGAGCCCGCGGCGCACGCGGTCCGCAATGGCGGATCCGACTCGCTCCATGAGTTCGCTTACGGGAATGCCGGAAGCTGCTTCGATCTCGATCATTCCCTTTCGGTCAGTTATCATGCGGAACCTTCTTTCCTCAATTGTAAGTATAAGTGAAAAATCGGACAGAGCGCGCAAAAAAACAGAAGGAAACGTTCAGGAATTGAAAACACGGATGGAATTGTCTGTTCTTAAATGAAGTGTACGAAGAAAAAAACAGGGAACGGAAAAAGTGAAATGAATACGCTTACGGATGCGCAAAAACCGCATTAAATGGCTTTACATGCGTTAATTCGTGTTATAATCCCACTGTAAAACATTCAATGTTACAGGAGGAAAGACTATGGCCGCAAAGAAAACGGTAAAGACAGAAGCGGCGGAGCCGGAAAAGAAGGCGGCGCCCGCGAAGAAGGCAGCACCTGCGAAGAAGACTGCTGCGAAAAAGGCACCTGCGAAAAAGGCTGCCGCAGAGACAAAGAAGGCTCCCGCAAAGAAAGCGCCTGCGAAGAAGGCTGCTGCGAAGAAGCCGGCTGTTGAGAAGAAGAGCTTCCAGGAATACAAGGATGTCATCAACTGGAAGAAGTGGGAAGCCCACAACATGAACTGGCTCTACATCGAAATCGAAGCCGGTGAAATCATGAATGAGCTCGAGGCTGGTGTGAACAACATCAAGACCGTATGCGAGGCAATGAACGATTCCATGCTGGAAGGCGATGTTTACCTCGTTGAATCCGAAAAGGCAAGCACAAAGCTCAAGGTTCGCTACTACTGCGACAACCTCTCCGAGGAGCGCAGAAAGTACAGCGAAGTCAACGGCTGAGTCTGACCGCAGAGTAACCGCATTATACGAAGAGACCGCTGTAACAGGCGGTCTTTTTCTAGTTCCGATGAACCGGCGGCTCTGCCGCAGCGCGAAGCGCAGCTGTGAGCACCGCCGCATAGATCAGTTCGCTGAGCCCGTTGATCGAAGAGGCGGTCAGTGCCGTGAAGAACGCAAGAAGACTGCCGGCCGCATAAAACATCAGGATCTTCGGCGTGACCGCCAGAATGCGCACCACCAGAACGTTGAGCAGAACCAGCGTTCCAAATGCCAGGATCAGATGCACATTGGTGGAAAGATCATGTTCTTTGCGGTAGGGCATCACCATCAATCCGATCACCAGCACAAGAAGGAAAAAAGAGGGAAGCAGGTACTTGGAAGAGGGAAGCCGGCGTTTTGCGGCGGCGAGAAACAGGATGGTCTCCAGGATCAATGCAGGGCCCATGCACAGCCAGGTGCGCACCGGAGAGGCCTGAAAGAGACCGGTATAGTTGACCGTAACGGGATCATATCCGGCAAACGGCAAAAGACAGAGCACGCCGGTCAGAAGCGCGGAACCGGACAGAAGAATACGGGTTTGTTGCGGGGAAAGGTTCAACATAATAAAATTATAAAATATAAACGCAGAAAGGCAGTATACCTATGACAGTTCGAGTCGGATATCAGGGAACCAACGGCACCTTCAGTGAAATCGCAGTCATGCAGTATTTTCAAGGCACAGCGTATGAACCGTGCAATTACCGGAATTTTACAGACATTCTCAATGACCTTGACTGCGGCGCGCTGGATTATGCGCTCCTGCCGGTAGAGAATACCACCACCGGCGTGATTGCCCGCACCGTGGATCTCTTCCGCAATTACGGAATTCATGCGGTCGGTGAGATCACCGTTCCCATCAAGCAGAATCTGATCGGGCTTCCCGGCGCATCGAAAGAAGAGATCACAGAGATCTACTCGCATCCCGAGGCGATTTCCCAGTGCACCCGGTTCTTCGGGGAACATCCTTCGATCCGTGCGGTTGCCTTCCAGGATACCGCCCGCTCGGTGGAATATATCAAAGAATGCGGCGATCCGACCAAAGCGGCGCTTGGATCGGATCGGGCAGCGGAGTATTACGGCATGGAGATCCTGCTGGCTGATATGCAGGATTCCGATACGAATATGACCCGCTTTCTCTGTGTTACCGAACAAAATGAAGCGAATCCGGATGCGGACAAAGTCAGCCTCTATTTCTCGGTGCGGCATGAACCGGGATCGCTTTACCATGTACTCGGTGTGCTTGCCGATCATAATCTGAATATGCTGAAACTGGAATCGCGGCCGATTCCGGGGCAGGTTTTTGAATACTGCTTCTATCTCGACTTCACCGGAAATCTCAGCGATGCCAATGTGCGGGAAGCGCTCAGTGAGATCCGCTCCCGCTGTAATGAATGCCGGGTGCTCGGCTGTTATAAAGCCGCCCCTGCCGGTGCACAGTAAGGGAGGGCGCCATGGAACTTCAGGTACATACAGCGAACAAAACCTATCCCATCTATATTGAACGCGGTGCGCTGTCCCGGGCAGCAGAGCTCATCGGCACCGACCGCGTGTTTCTGATCAGCGATGACGGGGTTCCCGCAAAATGGCGAGACAGCCTGCAGGCACAGTTTCCCAATGCGGCCATGCATGTGATTCCCCAGGGCGAAGGCTCCAAGAACTTTGCGGTATTCCAGGAGGTGCTGGCCCACATGCTGGAGGAACATCTTTCCCGCAAGGATACCGTGGTCGCACTCGGCGGCGGGGTGGTCGGCGATCTTGCCGGCTTCTGTGCAGCCTCCTATATGCGCGGAATCGGCTATGTGAATATCCCGACGACAATGCTGGCGATGGTGGACTCCTCCATCGGAGGAAAGACCGCGATCGACTTTCAGGGCATCAAAAACTGTGTAGGTGCCTTCTGGCAGCCGGACAAGGTCATTGTGGACCCGGAAGTTCTTTCCACGCTGAGCCCGCGTCTGCTTCATGAAGGCCTGGCGGAAGCGGTCAAGATGGGGCTGACCCATGATGCAGAACTGTTCAGCCTGTTTGAACGGGATGACTATATGGATCATATCGATGAGATCATCGAACGCTCCCTGCGGGTGAAGCAGGGCGTTGTCGAACGCGATGAGCGGGAAGGGGGAGAGCGCAGGCTCCTCAACTTCGGACATACGTACGGCCATGCCTATGAAAGCTATCACGGGCTGAATCGGTGGCTCCACGGGGAATGCGTAGCGATGGGCATGATGACCGTGGTAAAGAATCCGGCTCTGAAAGAGCGCCTGCGGGCGGTTCTGGAGCGGCTGGAGCTGCCGCTGGAATGCGAATGCGACAAGGAAGAGATCTGCCGGCTGGTGCAGAGTGATAAAAAAGCAGACCATGGAACGGTCACGATCGTGCAGGTGGATGAGCCGGGACACGGATATACCGAACAATGGGATACGGACATGGTCCGGAAAGGAATCGGCTTATGAAAAACACCTTCGGAAACAATATCGCGGTGACGATCTTCGGCGAATCACACGGACCGGCGATCGGCTGTGTGATCGACGGACTTCCCTCCGGGTTTCAGATCGATGCGGAGCGGCTGCGTCATGACATGGATCTGCGCCGCCCGGTGAATGAACTGTCCACCGGACGCAGGGAACCGGACGAAGTGGAGTTTCTGTCCGGGGTAAAGGACATGGTCACCGAGGGAACCCCGCTTGCCCTGATCATCCGCAATACGAATGTGCGCCGCGGCGACTATGGTGAAATGCGGTGGCTTGCCCGGCCGGGACATGCGGATTATACGGCAGAGCTTCGCTATAAGGGATACCAGGATGCCTCGGGCGGGGGTCATTTCTCCGGCCGTATCACAGCTCCTTTGACCGCTGCCGGAAGTATTCTGCGGCAGATGCTGGAACAGAAAGGAATCCTGATCGGGTCGCATATCCAGAAACTGCATACCATTGAAGAACCGCGTTTTCTGGCGCATGACCTGGAGAAAACCCTCCGGGAGCTCAATGAAAAGGAGTTTGCGGTCATTGATGAAAAAACCGGAGAGCAGATGAAGAAAGCAATCCGCCATGCACGGGAAGATCAGAACTCTCTCGGCGGTATTCTGGAAACCGCGGTGCTGGGAATGGAAGCCGGTATCGGGGAACCGTTCTTTGATACGGTGGAGAGCCGTCTTTCTGCCGGCCTCTTTGCGATTCCTGCCGTAAAGGGCGTGGAATTCGGCGCCGGCTTTGCGTTTGCGGAAATGGACGGAGTGCGGGCCAATGACCGTTACACCATGATTCATAAAGAAGTTGCGACAATCACCAACAACAACGGCGGAATCAACGGCGGGATCACCAACGGGATGCCGATCATTTTCCGGACGGTGATCAAGCCGACGCCGTCCATCAGTCAGCCGCAGTTCACGGTAAACTTCCGGAAAAAAGAAAATACCACGATCGAGATTCACGGAAGACATGATCCGGCCATCATACACCGGGCCAGAGTGGTCGTTGATTCCATGACGGCGATCGTGCTTGCGGACTTCCTTGCGGGGGCGCACGGAACGCAGTGGCTTGCGGAGAAGGAAAAATGAAGCTCGGTCTGATCGGGTATCCATTGGGCCACAGCTGGTCGCCGAAGATCCATGAATTCTTTCTCGGAGAAGACTGCTATCAGCTGGTGGAACTGAAGGAAGAAGACCTTCCTTCCTTTTTCGCGTCCAATGATCTGGACGGCTTCAATGTGACGATCCCGTACAAGCAGACCGTAATGCGGTATCTGGATGAAATTGATCCGCTGGCCGAGGCGATCGGAGCCGTCAATACCGTGGTGCACAGAGACGGGAAGTATTTCGGAACCAACACGGATTATGAAGGCTTTGTGCGGATGCTGGAAGGCAATCATATCGATGTGAAGGGGAAACACGCTGCGGTGCTCGGAAGCGGCGGCGTATCCAAAGCGATCACGGCAGGGCTGAATCAGCTCGGCTGCACGTTTGATATCGTCTCCCGAAATCCGAAGGGAAACCAGATCAGCTACGATGAACTGTACCGGATGCAGGAGAAGGTTTCGGTTCTGATCAATGCCACACCGGTCGGGATGGCACCCAATGACAATGCGGTGCCGGCAGACCTTGCGCGGTTTACCAATCTGGATGCGGTCGTCGATGCGATTGCCAATCCGTTATGCACGGAACTGTGTTTCGAGGCGAAGATCCGCGGAATACAAACCTGCGGCGGCTTTGAAATGCTGGTGCGGCAGGCAATTGCGGCAGACCGCTGGTTCACCGGCCATGACATGGATGAAACCCGGGTCATGCCGTGCATGAATCATCTCCTGAAGGAAAAGCGGAATATCGTTCTGATCGGGATGCCGACTTCCGGGAAATCGGTATTGTCAAAGAAACTGGCGGAAACGCTTCAGCGCCCGCTGATCGAAATGGACGCAGAGATCGAAGCGCGGCTTGGGACCACGATCGCCGACTGTTTTGAGACCCATGGCGAAACGTACTTCCGGGATCTTGAAACAGCGGTTGCCGAAGCGATCCCGGCGAATGGTTCGGTGGTCTCGTGCGGCGGCGGGGTGATCAAGCGTGTGGAAAACATGCGCGCCTTATCGCGCAGCAGTATCATCTTCTGGATCGACCGGGATATCGATCTGCTTTATGCGTCCGATGACCGGCCGTTATCCGGCTCGAAGGAAGCCGTTCGGAAATTATACGAGGAGCGCAAAGACCTGTATGAAATGTACAGCGATGTGCGCATTGAAAATAACGGCACCATTGACGAAGCGCTGAACCGCATCCTTGCGGTGCTGGAGAAGGGAGCCGCGGTATGATCGCGGTGATTCAGCCCGGCAGAACCGCCGGCAGCCCGGTACAGATACCGGGTTCCAAATCCCTCTCGCACCGGGCATTGATCGCGGCCGCATTGTCACAGGGTGATACGAAGATCCGCGGTCTTGTGGAGAATAACGATACAAAAGCCACCATGAACTGTCTTGTTCATCTGGGGGCGTCCTTTGAGCATACGGAAGACGGGCTTCTGATCCATGGCATCGGAACCGGGCTGTCGTATGACGGCAGCCGGATTGACTGCGGGGAATCCGGAAGCACTCTGCGGTTTCTGATTCCGCTGTTTTCCCTTACGGATCAGGAAGTGTGTTTTACCGGTCACGGCAAGCTGATGAGCCGGCCGCAGACCGTCTATGAAGAACTGTTCCGGAAACAGGGGCTTCGCTTTGAACAGGATGCGGAATTTCTCCGCATCCGGGGTTCGCTGCGGCCGGATGCGTTTGTGGTGCGGGGAGATATCTCATCGCAGTTTATCAGCGGCCTGCTGACGGCGCTGCCGTTATTGAACGGGGCTTCGTCGATTACGGTATTGCCGCCGTATGAATCGAGATCCTATGTCGGGCTGACCATGGATGTTCTGGAAAATGCCGGCATCCGGTTTAAGGAAACCGGAGATACGATCCTTGTGCCGGGGAACCAGCACTATCACTGCGCGGCTTCCTTACAGGTGGAAGGGGATGACTCCCAGGGTGCGTTTTTTGCGGTACTGGCAATGACGAGTCAGCTTCCGGTATCCGTTTCCGGGATGCGGAAGGAAAGCCGGCAGGGGGATCATGTGATCGTCTCCCTGATCGAACAGGCAGGCGGGCACAGTATACCGACCGATACCGGATACCGGTTTGAACCGGGAGCCGTAACAGCCTTTGCGGCAGATCTTGCGGACTGCCCGGATCTTGGCCCGGTACTGTTTGCGCTGGCAGGCTGTGCCGAAGGGACTTCGGTGTTTACCCACTGCGGGCGTCTTCGCATCAAGGAGAGCGATCGGATCGCTGCCATGAAAGAAGAACTGGCAAAGCTCGGCATTGCCCTGCAGGAAGACGGGGATACCGTGCGGATCACCGGCAGTGAAACCATCCGGGGCGGGGTGACTTTGGACGGTCACAATGACCATCGGATTGTGATGGCGCTCTCGGTACTTGCGGTACGGGCAGAAAACGCCGTTGCGATTACCGGAGCGGAAGCGGTAAACAAGAGCTATCCGGATTTTTTTGAAGACCTGCGCAAAGCAGGTGCGGAGGTGAGTTATGGACCGGAATAATACAGCCATCGGAATCGTCGGTCTCGGCGTGCTGGGCGGCAGCTATGCCGAAGCCCTGCATTGTGCCGGCTATCAACATATCATCGGCGTCGATGTGGATCCGGAAGCGGTGAATACCGCAAAGGAATACGGCTGGATCGAAGCCGGATCCCAGGATCCGAAGATCCTTGCGGACTGTGATATCGTGATCAGCTGTCTGTATCCCGGCACCTTTGTCCGCTGGGTCAAAGACCATCAGGATGTTCTGAAATCCGGCTGTCTGCTCAGCGATGTGACCGGCGTGAAACGGGTGATCGTGGAGGCGGTAAATGCCGAGCTTCGCCCGGATATCGAATTCCTTGCCTGCCATCCGATGGCCGGCCGGGAATTCAAGGGCATTAAATATGCGGATGCGGGGCGGTTTCAGTCGGCGAACTTCATCATTGTGCCGACCGCTTCCTCCAGCGAGGCGGCCATTGAAACCATGCGTACGCTTGCGGAGGATATGCGGTTTCGAACCATTACCTGCCTCAGTGCGGAAGAACATGACCGCATGATCAGTTATCTTTCCCAGCTGACCCATGTCATTGCGGTATCTCTGATGAATGCCAATGACAATGATGATCTTGCGCTTTACACCGGGGATTCCTTCCGGGATCTGACCCGGATCGCCAAGATC
>CAJOLG010000075.1 GCA_905235315.1 uncultured Solobacterium sp.
CGAAGGAATACAACGGATACAAGGCATACTGGGAAGACGGCTGCCAGGTGAGCTCCGCGGTCGCCGACGGGATGACCGAAGAGATCAGCGCAGTGGATTATTTTACCGGTGTCCGGAAAATGAGCTTTGCGGAAGGCATTGCGCAGGGGCTGATCACCGTCCTGGATGAATCCTATGACCGGATCTATCTGGATACGATCGAAGCGATGGCAATTCACTCCGGGGAGGAGATCGACCGCTCGATTCCGTTAGTCTATACGCCGCTCAACGGGGCCGGTGCGGTGCCGTTCCGGCAGATGCTGGAAGACCGGGGCTTTACCAACTGGTATATGGTCGAAGAACAGAGCGTGCCTGATCCCGACTTCACAACGGTCGGGTATCCCAACCCCGAAGACCGCAAGGCATTCCGGATGTCCGAAGAACTCGGAAAAAAAGTCGGTGCCGAGCTTCTGATGGCGACCGATCCCGACTCCGACCGCTTTGCGATTGAACTGCTCGGGGATGACGGAGAATACGTCTGGCTCAACGGAAACCAGACCGGCTACCTTCTGGTCAACTATATTCTGGAAGGCCGCAGGGACGCCGGAACGCTTCCGGAAAACGGCGCGATGGTGAAATCCATCGTCACCTCGGATATGTCGGAAGTCATGGCGGAGGCCTACGGCGTGAAGATGTTTGAATCCCTGACCGGATTCAAGAATATCTGCGGCCGCATCCCGTATCTTGAAGAACATGACTTCACGTATCTCTTCGGATATGAAGAGTCGGTCGGCTATGCCGCATGCCCGGAGATCCGCGACAAGGACGGCATCTCCGCGGGGATGCTGGTGGCGGAAGCTGCGGCGTATTACCGCAGACAGGGCAAAACACTCTGGCAGGTGCTCGAAGGCCTGTATGAGAAATACGGGTATTATGCCGAGGATGAACCGAACCTCGTACTGCAGGGAGTAGACGGGGCAGAGCGCATCCGCCGCATGATGAACTATGTGCGCGGCCACCTTCCGGAAGAAGTTGCCGGGTATAAAGTGACGCAGGTCATTGACTACCTGAACGGATATGATGAAGTGTTCCGCTCCAATGTGCTCCGCTTCTTCCTGGAAAACGGCTCCTGGTTTGCGGTGCGTCCTTCCGGAACCGAACCGAAGATCAAATTCTATTTCTACTCCCACGGCACAGACAGGGAAGAGGTGAACGCGGTGAACCGGGCGATCCGCGATGAGATCCTGGAACTGGTCAACCGGGTGGAATAAAACATGACAAAACCGAAGGGCTGCCCGGGCAGCCCTTCCGGGAGACAAAAACCCCATGAGAAACCGGATGATCCGACGGGTATTGCGAATGCTTTTCCTTCTGGCAGGCATGGCCTGTGTTTTTGTGTGCTGCCGGATGGTATCCGGAAAGCCGGTGGAGTATCCGCAGATCTGGATTGCCGGACTGATCCTGTTTCTGTTATGGATCGTGATTCAGCTCTCCCGCATGAATGCGTGTGAGCGCTATACGATGAAGCAGTTTGAAGACCGGTGGATCATCGACCGGAATGCGAAGAAAGGCCTGATGTATCAGGACAAGCCGGGATGTTATGTGATCCTGATCTACCGCCATCCCCGTTTTCTTCCGATCACGGCCGGCTATACCAATGTGTATGTCGGGCAGTCGCTCGGGGTCTATCACCGCATTCACAATCACCTGAACCGCAAGGGCAACGGGGATGTGTATGCGGACGCAAGAGACGGGAAGCACATTGAAATCGAGGTCTATCCCTGCCGGAAGGAACAGATGAATGACCTCGAGATCCGTCTGATCCGGAAGTATGACGCAGAGGAATACTACAACCGGACCGCCGGCGGGGGAACACGGCGCTGAGAATCCGTGTTTCGGGGCATTCTCATGGCACGGCAGCGAAGAAACAAGGTATACTGGAAAGCGGATAAATCATCATAGAAAGAGGTAATTATGGACAGCCTGAAACTGAAAGACAATCTGTACTGGGTCGGAATCGAAGACTTTGATATGCGCACCTTCGATATCATTATGACCACCGAATACGGTTCCAGCTTCAATTCCTACCTTCTCAGGGGAAGCGAAGCGACCGTACTGTTTGAAACGGAGAAGACAAAATTCTTTGAAGACTATCTCCGGGAGATCGAACAGGTCACTTCGGTACAGGACATCGACTATATCATCATGAATCATACGGAGCCGGATCACGCCGACGGCATCGGGGAGCTTCTCAAGCTCAACCCGGACATCACGGTAGTCGGCACAGCCGCAGCGGTGAACAATCTGAAACAGATCATGAACCGCGAGGATTTCAAATTCCGGGTGGTAAAGAATCTTGAAACCCTCTCGCTGGGGGATATCACCCTGGAATTCCACGCGCTTCCCAATCTCCACTGGCCGGATACCATGTGGACCTATGCGAAAGAGATCAAAACCCTGTTCCCGTGCGATTCCTTCGGTTCTCACTTTGCGACGAAGGAAGTGCTGCGCTCGCTGGTAACGGATGAAGAAGGTTACTGGAAGGCAACGAAGTATTATTTCGACTGTATCCTCGGGCCGTTCCGCCGTCCGTTTGTCGTCAACGGTCTGCAGCGCCTTGCGGGCATGGATGTGGATCTGATCTGTACCGGCCACGGTCCGGTGCTGGACAGCCATATCGATGAGATCGTTGCGAAGTATACGGAATGGTGTGAAGCGCCTGTCAAAGAGAAGAAGAACGTGGTCATTCCGTATGTCAGCGCATACGGCTATACCGCAAGCCTGGCCGAAGCGCTGGCCAAAGGCTTACGGGAAGGGGGCGTCGATGTAACGCTCTATGACATGGTGGAAGAGAAGGATGCGGACAAGGTGATCGAAGAGATCACGGCCGCAGACGGCCTGCTGGTCGGCTCTCCGACGATTGTCGGCGAAGCATTGCCGCCGGTGGCGAATCTGCTGAACGGTCTCCATGCGGCGCTTGAAAAGGGCAAGCCTGCGATGGCATTCGGAAGCTTCGGCTGGAGCGGGGAGGCAGTGCCTGCCCTGACCGCGAAGCTCACGGCGCTCAAGTACAACGTGCAGGAAGGCCTGCGTGTCAAATTCAAACCGTCGGAAGCGGATCTTGCGGCGGCGGAAGAATGCGGAAAGAACTTCGCTGAACTGGTCAAAGCAAGGTAAGAAACGGTGTTTACTTGCCGAAGCGGGTTTGTTATAATTGCTAGGCACATGTAAAAAAAGGAGTGTTGGAAAATGCTGAATGCATTGTTGATGATTGACAGCGCACTGCTGATTATTCTCACCCTTCTGCAGGGCGGAAAATCAGATGGGATCTCAGGCGCATTTACCGGAAACGGCGGACTGAATCTGTTCGCAAACACAAAAGAACGCGGTTCTGAAAAAGTGATCGCCAATGTTACGATGGGACTCGGAATTCTGTTCTTTGTCCTTGTAATTGCGGTCCGCTTGGTCTGACATTCATAAACAGCCGGTATGATTCCGGCTGTTTTTTCTGAAGGAGATAAACAACCCATGAGCACATTGAAGGAAGATGTTCTTGCCCTGGTAGGCAGTAATAAAAAACAGAGCCTGAGCCGGGCTGACATCGCAAAAAAGCTGAATCTCGAATCTGCGCTTGAGATCGCTGAGCTGGACAAGGCGATCGATGAGCTGGAAGAAAGCGGAGAACTGTACCGCGGCCGCGGGAACCGCTATATGAACCGGGAACAGTACGGCATCAGTGTCGGCGTCCTGCATGTCAACCGCCGGGGAACCGGCTATGTTGACCGGGAGGGCAAGGCTTCGGTCATGATCCCGCCGGCCCGTCTGAACGGTGCGCTGGACGGCGATACCGTTGCGGTACGCACGGAAGAAAACGGGAAATACAACCAGTATGAGGCGGTAAACGGAAGTGTGGAGAAGATCCTGAAACGGAGTAAGGACACGCTTGTCGGCACGTATATCGATACGCCGTACGGACCCCGCTTCTGGCCGGATGATGAAAAGTTCCGCGGTCTCAGTATCTCCATGAAGGAGCCGGAAGGGTTTACTGCGCTTCCGGGGATGAAGGCAACCGCGAAGATCGATGCCTATGGCGACCCGATGGAGCTGACGTTTGTGCGGACGATCGGGTTCAAGGATGACCCGGGTGTGGATCTTCTGACCGTTCTGCTCGATCACGGCATCGATCCGGAGTTTCCGGAGGCGGTGATGAAGCAGGCTGAGGCCATTCCCCAGGAAGTATCGGAAGAAGAAAAAGAGGGGCGCACCGATCTTACCGGAGATCTTACGATCACCATCGACGGGGATGATTCCAAGGACTTTGATGATGCGGTCGCCGTCACAAAGACGGAAACCGGCTGGAATCTGAAAGTCTCCATCGCCGATGTATCGCATTATGTGACGGAAGGAAGCCCGCTGGATCTCGAAGCCGCAAAGCGGGGAACCTCCAGCTATGTGATCGACAAGGTGGTGCCGATGCTGCCGCAGCTGTTAAGCAACGGCATCTGCAGCCTGAATCCGCACCAGGTGCGGCTTACGAACACCTGTGATATGAACATCAGCGAAAGCGGGGAAGTGACCGACTTTACGGTGTATCCTTCCGTTATCCGCTCGGATGAGCGGATGACCTACCGCAACGTAAACAAAATGCTGGACGGGGATGAAGAAACCCTGAAACAGTATGAACATATCGCCCGGCTGGTAACGGATCTCGCCGAGTGCGCGGATGCGATCCGGGCCCGGCGGGTTGCGGAAGGCGCCATTGATTTCGCTTCGGATGAAGCGGATATCCGGGTGGATGAGACCGGAAAACCGATCTATGTCGGGCCGGCAGAGCGCGGGCACGGCGAACGGATCATTGAAGACTGTATGATCGCCGCCAATGTCAGTGTTGCCAAGCTCATGAACCGGAATGAATATCCGTGCGTCTACCGTGTCCATGCGGAGCCGTCGGCCAAGCGGTTAACTTCGTATTCACACATGGCCTATATGATGGGTCATTCGTTCAACGCAAAAAACGGCGTCTCGCCGAAGGAGATCCAGCGGTATCTTGCCTCCATCGAAGATACCCCGGAATATCCGGTGCTCTCCACGCAGATGCTTCGGTGTATGGCAAAGGCGGTATATGATCACCGCTGTCTCGGGCATTACGGCCTTGCGGAACAGGAGTACCTGCACTTTACTTCTCCGATCCGCCGGTATCCCGACCTCATCGTGCACCGCATGCTGAGAAGGTATTACTACGAAGAAGATGCGTCCCACCGGAAGGCGGATGAAGAACACGTACGGGAGTATGCCGTAAGTTCTTCGGAGCGGGAGCGCGAAGCGGATGCGGCGGAATTCGAATGCGAGGACATGAAGAAAGCCGAATACATGAAGGACAAGGTCGGAATGGTGTTCGAAGGCATCATCAGCTCTGTCAAAAACTATGGCTTCTATGTCACTCTGCCGGATACGGTTGAAGGCATCGTACGGGTGGATTCCCTGTTTGACGGGTACTACCGGTATGATGAAGCACGTCTTGCGCTGACGAATGAACATACCAAAACCACGTACCGGATCGGCGATACGATATCGGTGCGCGTGCTCTCCGCATCCAAGGAGACCCGTACGGTGGAATTCGGGGTGGTGCGCACATCCGGCGGGAAGGTTAAGGAAAAGACCGAGCCGGTAAAGAAGGGGCACAAGACCCGTTCCCGTTCTGCCCGCAAAGCGGAACAGTACGGATATGAACTGAAGACAGAAAAACGCGGAAGACGGTCCGCGTCCGGAAGGAAGACAAATGGCAGAGGGAAAAAACGCTGAAATCAAAGTTGTCGCGGATAACCGGAAAGCCCGGCATGATTACTTCATAGAAGATACGTATGAAGCGGGCATGGTATTGACGGGAACGGAAATCAAATCCCTCCGGGAAGGACGCGTGCAGCTGAAAGATTCCTATATCTCCATCCGGCACGGGGAAGCCTGGATCAAGGGAATGCATATCAGCCCGTACAAATTCGGCAATATGTTCAATGTGGATCCGGAGCGGGACCGCAAGCTTCTGCTTCATAAGACCGAGATCCGCAAGCTGTATGATAAAGTGCGCCTGAAGGGATATACCCTGGTACCGCTGCGCATCTATCTGAAACACGGCCGGGCAAAGATGGAGATCGCGCTTGCCCGCGGTAAAAACCTGTATGACAAGCGGGAAACCCAGAAGCTGAAAGACGCTGCCCGGGAAATGGAGAAGGCGCTGAAGTTCCGGCGATAGAGAGACACAACAGAAACGGCGGACGCCGTTTTTGTTTCAAAAAGGAGAATCACGATGGCACGGAGAAGAAAACGGAAATCACTGCTCACACGGCTGCTGGGTTTTTTTCTGCGCGTGCTTCTGCTTGTCCTGCTTGTGTGTCTTGGACTCTATGCCGCAAGGCGGGCGGGCATCCTGCAGGAAAGTGAACCGGAATCCATCCGGCCGGAAGCACCGGCCGTATCCGAAGTGCCAAAGGAACAGCCGGAAGCAGTTACAGAGGCGCTTCCGGGGAATGAAGCGTATTATTACAAGTTTCTGACGGAAGACGAGCAGGCGGTATACCGCATTATCCTGCAGGCATGTGAGAATTATGACTTTGAGCCGGAACTGCGGGGCGGCACGGATGAAGATACCATGTATCATGCGGTCATTGCCTTTACGGAAGACTATCCGCAGTACTACTGGGTGAACAGTGCCTATACCTATTACCGAAATGCGTTCGGCAGGATTGTCTCCCTGTCGTTTCCGTCCAACGGAACGGAGCGGGAAACCCTGGCACGGATCGAACAGACGGCGGATGCGGTGCTTGCGGACTGCCCGGGATCGCCGTATGAGGCATATAAATATCTCTATGACTGGATCATTGATACCGCAGACTATGATGAAGCGGCTCCGAACGGGCAGAACCTGAACGGAGTCATTCTTGATCATAGAGCGGTGTGTGCCGGCTATTCGAAAGCGTATCAGTACCTGTGTGAGCGGGCCGGGCTGTTCTGTACCACCGTAAGCGGAACTGCCGTGATGAAAGACGGCTCTTACGGAAGCCATGCGTGGAACCTGATCCGGATCGGAGACCGGTATTACTGGGCGGATACGACCTGGGGTGATCCGATGTTTGAGGGAAGTGAAGCGCCGGGCAAAAACTATAACTATTTCTGTGTATCCGACCGGGTGATCAATGCGGAGCACCGGGTCGAAACCGCCCTGCGCAATAACGAAGAACGCACCCCGCTGAATGTCGGATACCCGACCTGTGACGATGACTCCCTGGACTGGTATGTGCTCAACGGGTCGTATTTTGAAACATATGATCCGGAAGCGGTGCGGCAGTATATTCTCCGCACGGCACCGTATACAGACCGGACAGAGCTGAAGTTCGGATCGCCGGAAGTGCTGAATGAAGCGATCAGCGATCTGATCTACGGAGAGCGGTATTTTCAAATCCTGCAGGAGGCGGGAATCAGCTGTACATCCCTGTCCTATGCACTGTTTGAATCGCTTGGCGCAGTCTGGCTCTCGCCGGCGTAAACTGGCGGGTTAAACCGCTTGAAAACCGCGCAGAGCGTGCTATAGTAAACATGCGCCGGTAAGGGCGCACATCTGGGGATGTAAAGGTTTCGACAGGTTTCAGTTTGATTCAGGCTGCAGTGGAGTTGTGACCTAATCACAGAAAATTTAAACGCAAACACTAACAGAAGCGCAAGCTTCGCTTTCGCTGCCTAAGGGACAAGAGGTCCTGCAGTGAACCCGGTCTGTGGATTCGCCGTTTGACACAGGCTGCGTAAACAAACGGATAAGGTGAACCCGATGTCTGTAGGGGGAACCCGACAATTAACAGACAAATTCAGCAGACGGTTCGCTTACTGTCGTGTCTGCTGTCTTACCTTACAGTAGGATAAACTGTAGATGCCTGAATGTGGGGCTACTCTTGGACAGGGGTTCGACTCCCCTCATCTCCATTAAAAAAGGCTTAATGTCCTTCAAAAATCAAATTATCCTGAAAATGGAAAAATGAGTTATCCTGAAGGACAACGCGGTTTTTAATAAAACCAAATCCAGAAACAGAGGAAGACTTCGTTAATCGAGGTCTTTTTCTTTTATATCAAAGCTTCAATTCCTGACATCATCAATCACCCGATGAAATACGCTAAAACAGCATAAATAAAGGATTTAAGGCAATTCAATATATATGGGAAAGAACCTCAAAAAAGAAAAGCGAGCGGAATATCCACAGATATGGAGCGAGCAATTGTCCTGTAGAAACACCTGAAGAAAAAAAGACAAGTGAGAATAATTTAAAATTCCATCTTTGGGATAAAAAAGATTTACGGGAACAGATTGGATAATCCTTCTTTTTTGTATCAGATATGATTTGGCAT